>JAFWRV010000010.1 GCA_017519685.1 Clostridia bacterium | reverse complement strand
TCAGTGCGAAATAGAAACGCCCGGCTACTTTCAGTATTGGAACGCGGCAGACAAAAAAGGCTATTCCGGTACTGCGATCTTTACAAAAAAAGAACCTCTGAATGTAATCTATGACATGGGCATCGAGGAGCATGACCATGAAGGACGGATCATCTGTCTCGAATATGAGACTTATTATCTGGTCACCGTCTATGTTCCCAACTCCCGCGACGGTCTTGTAAGACTTGACTACCGCATGAAATGGGAGGATGATTTCAGGGCTTATCTCAAAAAACTCGATGAAACGAAGCCCGTCATAGTCTGCGGAGATATGAATGTCGCGCATAATGAAATAGACATCAAAAATCCCTCCGCCAACCGTCACAATCCCGGCTTCACCGACGAGGAGCGCGGCAAAATGACCGAGCTGCTTGCCGCCGGTTTCACAGACACTTTCCGTTATTTTTATCCCGAACTCAAAGATGTTTATTCCTGGTGGTCATACCGCTTCTCCGCGAGGAGCAGAAACGCGGGATGGAGAATTGACTATTTCCTCGCTTCCGACAGACTTGTTCCGAAGCTGAAGGACGCAAAAATACATAACGAGATCATGGGCTCCGACCACTGTCCGGTCGAGCTTGACATACAGATTTAAGGGGAGAAATATGAAAACTAAACTTTTGGCAGTTATTCTCGCCGTTGTGGCGGCAATATCGGCGGTTATATATTTTATGACAAGACAGCCGGAAATCAAGGAGGTTGTTCCCGAGGAAACAAAGGTGTTTACGCTGGCTTCAAGCGCGTATTCATCAAAGATTTCCGTCGCCGGAGCAAACGGGGAAATCTATCTTCCGACCGACAGACCGGGTCTTTATTACACCGCGACTCTCGACAATAAAATAGCATATTATGTTTATGACGGAAACGCTTTTCAGCCGGCGCCGTATGAGGTGAAGAAAACCGATGTCAGACTGACTGCGTCGGGTGTCGGCATTCCCGTTAAAATTTCATATATCAACGCCGACGGGCTGACTGTCGGTTACGGCGTGTTCACATCGGATATGGACAAGGGAGTTAAAATCTATCCCTACGCTTTCGTTAAAATCGCGAAGAAGCCCGCGGGCTACGGCGACGGATATTTTCTGCTTGCCGATTTTGACAAAAACAATTTCTACCGCGCGGACAAGACCTTCAGCGAGATTTATTCATACGAAATCGGAAAATCAAGCGTTGTGACAGGTCTTTCGCAGAATACCAGAATGATTGACATAAACGGCACCTTCCGTCAGGACTGGTCGATGATGACCGACGAATTCATGAAGAACACCGCAAGTGAAAAATACTTTATGTCATCAAGATATTACAATGCCGACGAAACAGGCGTGCGGACCGATATAATGGTCTATTCAAACGCATACAGACCCAAGGTTGTCGTTTCCGACATCCTCGGCACCTGGTTTGTCAGCGACGTTTCCGGAATGCACTATCTCAAAAGGGACGGAGACGGATTCAAGAGCGTCATCAAAAACGGCGACAAGACAAGCGACATCGTTAAATTCGATTCGCCTTATGAGGATTATCTGAGATGCGGAAACTACGCGGTCAATAAAAAGACCGGCGAAATGACAAATCTGCTGACCGGAGAGAAGAAAAAACTCTCCGTCAAAAATATTGAAAACGCGACGGTATTTTCGCTCAACGCCGACGCGACAAAAGCCGTATTCGCGACACCCGCGGATGAAAACACAAAAACCCAGCAGATTATATATTATTCCGTTGACACCGGCAGCGCGGCCGCCTTTACCGAGCCCCTGCTCCGGCAGGAGAGTTCCGGTTTTGTCTGGATTGACTCGAACAAGGTGATGAGTGTCCGCGCGACAAGCGAGGACGGCAATGCCACCGGCAGCGTTATTTATACATTTGCCTGATATTCAAGGAGGAAACAATGGGTTTATTAAAAAAGATATTCGGTGATTACTCATCAAAGGAAGTTAAAAGAGTCCGCCCGCTGGCGGATAAAGTGCTCGCGCTTGAGGAGGAGTATGCCGCTCTGACGGATGAACAGCTTCAGGCGAAAACACCCGAATTCAAAGAGAGACTCGCAAACGGGGAAACCCTTGACGATATTCTTCCCGAGGCGTTTGCCGCCTGCCGCGAGGCGAGCTGGCGCGTTATCGGGCTGAAGCATTTCCCTGTTCAGATTATCGGCGGTATTATCCTGCATCAGGGCAGAATCGCCGAAATGAAAACAGGTGAAGGCAAAACTCTCGTTGCGACCCTTCCCGCGTATCTGAACGCGCTGACCGGAGAGGGAGTGCACATCGTTACAGTCAACGATTATCTTGCCCGCCGTGACAGCGAGTGGATGGGAAAGATTTACCGCTTTATGGGACTGACCGTCGGTCTGATTATTCACGAAAAGGAAGGCAAGGAGAGGCAGGATGCCTACAATGCCGACATAACCTACGGCACAAACAACGAAATGGGTTTCGACTATCTGCGTGACAATATGGTTGTCTATAAAGAGCAGAAGGTTCAGAGAGGCCACAATTTCGGCATCGTTGACGAGGTTGACTCAATCCTTATCGATGAAGCGAGAACACCGCTTATCATTTCGGGCAGAGGCGAAAAATCAACCGATTTATATAAGATGGCGAACGCCTTCGCTCTCACCCTCAAGTGCAAGAGAATCAAGGAGGTCGATTCAAAGACCGATGTTGACACGCTCGTTGACGACGATGTCGACTATGTGGTTGATGAAAAGGCGAGAACCGCCACCCTCACCGCCCACGGCGTCACCAAGGCGGAGAAATTCTTTAACGTCGAAAACCTGATGGATATGGAAAACATGACAATCCAGCACCATATCAACCAGGCAATCAAGGCGCAGGGCGTTATGAGAAAAGACGTTGACTACGTTGTCAAGGACAATCAGGTTCTCATCGTTGACGAATTCACGGGCCGTATTATGCTCGGCAGACGTTATAACGAGGGTCTGCATCAGGCGATAGAGGCGAAGGAAGGGGTCAGCGTTGAGCATGAGAGCAAAACGCTCGCGACCATCACATTCCAGAATTATTTCCGTCTTTATAAGAAGCTCTCCGGTATGACCGGTACAGCCATGACCGAGGAGAACGAATTCAATCAGATTTATTCACTCGACGTTATTGAGATTCCGACCAACAAGCCGATGATAAGAGTGGATTATCCCGATGTTGTCTATAAGACCGAGAGGGCAAAATACAACGCGGTTATAGAGCAGATTATCGAGGCGCATTCAAAGGGACAGCCCGTGCTTGTGGGTACTGTTTCAATCGAGAAATCCGAAGCGCTTTCATCCCTTCTCAAAAAGAGAGGCATAAAACACGAGGTACTCAACGCCAAGCACCACGACAAGGAAGCCGAAATAGTCGCCCAGGCAGGTAAAGAGGGCGCCGTTACGATAGCGACCAATATGGCGGGCCGCGGTACCGATATCAAGCTCGGCGGTAACGCCGAATATCTCGCGAAATCCGAAATGCGCAGAATGGGTTATACCGAGGAGCTTATTGACGAGGCAACGGGCTTTGCGGAAACGGGCGATGAGGAAATTCTCGAGGCGAGAAAGCTTTACACCTCGCTTGAAAAGAAATACGATGAGGAAATCGAACCCGAGGCGGAGAGAGTCCGTAAGGCGGGCGGTCTGTTCATAATCGGCACGGAGCGTCACGAGTCAAGACGAATTGACAACCAGCTGAGAGGACGTTCCGGCAGACAGGGCGACCCCGGCTGCAGCAGATTCTATCTGGCTCTTGACGATGACCTTATGCGTCTGTTCGGCGGCGAAAGAATCAACACCCTCATGGACACCCTCAAGGTTGACGAAAATATGCCGATAGAGGCAAAGATTATTTCAAACACGGTTGAAAATTCACAGAAGAGAATAGAGGGCAAAAACTTCGCCATCAGAAAGAGCGTTCTCCAGTACGATGACGTTATGAACCGTCAGCGTGAGCTTATTTATAAGCAGAGAGACCAGGTTCTCGACGGCGAGGAGCTCAAGCCCGTAATCTTCAGAATGATAAACGGCTCAATAGAAATGGCGGTCGATATGAACTGCTCCGATTCCGCGTCGAAGAAGGAGTGGAATATCGAAGGTCTCAGGGAGAAATTCAGGGGCTGGCTTATGACGGATGACGATTTCACCGATGAAATCCCGTCAAAGAGCGTAATTATCGAGATTCTCGAGAAGAGAGCCGAAGAACTCTACGCCGAAAAAGAAAAGGAATTCGGCGAAGACGAAAACGGCAATATCATTATGCGTGAGCTCGAAAGACAGATTCTTCTCAGAAACGTTGACAAATACTGGATGGATCATATCGACGCGATGGATCAGCTCCGCAAGGGCATCGGCCTCAGAGCTTACGGCCAGACGGACCCCGTCGTCGCTTACAGAGAAGTCGGCTCGGATATGTTTGACAGCATGAATATCGATATCCGCGAAGATACAGCGAGACAGATTCTCACCGCTGTTGTCAAAAGAAAAGAGGATACCGAGCGCAAGCAGGTTGCGACTATCACAAGCACCAGCGGCTCATCCGACGATACCATAAAGAAGCAGCCCAAGAGAAACACCGAGAAAAAGATAGGGCCCAACGATCCCTGTCCCTGCGGCAGCGGAAAGAAATACAAGAAGTGCTGCGGCAGCGTGAACAAAGTTCAGGAATAAACCCGCGGGGTGATTGATTTGAAAAAAGCCGTTTTATCGGCAGTCTGTGTCCTGCTGATGCTGTCCGTTATCACGACAGTGTCCTCGGGAGCGGGCGTTCTGATAACGATTGACGGAAACGATCCCGGAAACGAATGGCCGAAGGCTATGGAAGAAAACAGAGAAGCGTTTACCGAAACAAGCAATTACTCCGGTGACGTATATACTGTCAGGAATGTGATTGTTTCCGTCATACCGGATACGGGGAATAATACCGTATATTACAAAGTCACGGCGTCTTTTAAAGAAAAAGATGTTGAAAATAAAACCGGCATCCTGATGAAATTTGACGGTAACGAAATCAAATATACCCGCGGCAGCGATAATTACGAGGAAGGTCTGGAAACAGAACTTTTAGAAAATGATAGTTATACCGTAAGCGGCGCCATGACCTATAACGAAGAATCAAAAGATTTGATGTTTGAGGCAAATGTAATCAACAAGTACGGCTTTAAAGAGAATATTTCCTGCACTTTTCAGATAATTGATACAGGCGGAAAGGCTTCGCCTGTCGTTAATAAGGGCTATTTCACAAACCCCGATTATACAACAACCGTAACGACACAGGAGCCGGCAACAACGGAAAAAACCACAAAAGAAAAGACAACCAAAGAGAAAACTACCAAAGAGAAGACAACAAAAGAAAAGACGACAAAAGAAACCACAACAAAAACCACCACGGAGAAAACAACCCGTAAAAAGACAACAAAAGAAACCACGCAGACAACGAAGAGAAGGACGCAGAGCAAGACGAGGGCGCCTTACTCGCGAAGAACAGCTCCTGCGCGCACGAAAGCGCAGACTCCGGAGAGAACAACCGTCCGTCAGACGGCGGCAGTATCTTCAAAGGCCGGAAAAACAAGAAAAACCACAAAGGCAAGGACAACCGCGCGGAAAAATGAAACCCGTGAGTATGTTCCTTACAGCTATGAATATGAAGAAACGGTAACGGATGAAACCGCGTCATCCGTAACGTCGGACACAGATTCCGTTTTTCAGGAGAAAGGTCTTTCAAAATCCGTTAAATACAAAGCGGCAACCGGTATCGCCGCCGCGGTTCTTTTCGGCGTGATAGGAATATCCGCCGTCAGGAGCAGAAACGGTCAGACAGAAGAAAAGAAAGACGGAGAAAACAAAGAAGAATAAAGTCACGGAGAAACTTATGCTGGAAATAAAAAATTTATCATTTGATGTTGATACCGACAAGGGCAATCTCGAAATAATAGACAACATCAGTCTGACAGTCCCCGATAACGCGTTCACCGTAATAACCGGACCGAACGGCGGAGGAAAATCGACCCTCGCCCGTCTTGTTATGGGACTTGAGAAACCGACATCGGGAAAGATTATATTCAACGGGACGGATATAACGGATATGTCAATATCCGAAAGAGCGAAGCTCGGAATCGGCTACGCTTTTCAGCAGCCGCCGAGATTTAAGGGGCTGACTGTCAGAAAACTGATTTCGCTTGCCGCGGGAGAAGAACTTCCCGAAGACGAGTGCTGCGGTTATCTCACCGGAGTCGGGCTCTGCTCAAAGGATTATCTCAACCGTGAAATGGACGCGTCCCTTTCCGGAGGAGAAGCGAAAAGAATAGAAATAGCGACGCTTATGGCGAGAAAGCTTGAGCTTGCGATATTTGACGAGCCCGAAGCGGGAATCGACCTCTGGAGTTTCTCGATGCTTGTCGAGAGCTTTCGCAAGCTTACGGGAAACAAGCATAAAAGCGTTATAGTAATCTCGCATCAGGAGAGGATAATGAATCTTGCCGACAGAATGGTTGTCATTGCCGGCGGCAGGATTGAGGCGGAGGGAACAAAGGATGAGATTTATCCTTCCCTGCTTAAGGAATCAACTTCGGATGTATGCGCGTTCAGAAAGGGGGACCGTGAATAATGGATAAAGTCGATGCCGCTCTCCTTGAGGAGATAGCAAACATTCATGAAACCCCGATAGGCGCTTATAACCTGCGCAAAAACGGCGAGGGAGTCGCGAGACAGAACACCGCCAATATCGAGATTATAACAAAGAAGGACAAGCCCGGAATAGATATAGTTATCGCCCCGGGAACAAAGAACGAGAGCGTTCATATACCCGTCATCCTTACCGAAACAGGACTCAATGACGTTGTCTATAACGATTTTTACGTGGGCGACGGAGCCGACGTTGTCATTGTCGCGGGATGCGGAATCCATAACTGCGGCGACCAGAAGTCACAGCACGACGGAATTCACACCTTCCACATCGGTAAGAACGCGAAGATAAAATATATTGAGAAGCATTACGGCGAAGGCGAAGGAACGGGCGAGAGAATTCTCAATCCCGTAACAGTCGTTGAGCAGGACGAAAATTCCCATTGCGAAATGGAAATGGTCCAGATAAGAGGCGTTGATTCAACCGAGCGCAAGACAACCGCGAATCTCAAGGCGGGAGCGAAGCTGATTGTTACCGAGCGCCTTCTTACGCACGGCAAACAGCTTGCCACATCCGATATCGAGGTCAATCTGAACGGTGAGGACGCTTCGGCGCAGATAGTGTCGAGAACGGTCGCGAAGAATGAATCGCGTCAGATTTTCCGTTACAATGCCGTCGGCAACGACAAGTGCAGAGCGCACGTTCAGTGCGATTCCATTATTATGGACGACGCCAAAGTCAGCTCGATTCCCGCAATCAGCGCAAACAGCGTTGACGCGCAGATTATCCACGAGGCGGCAATAGGAAGAATCAACAATGACCAACTGCTGAAGCTTATGACTTTCGGAATGAGCGAGGAGGAAGCGGAAGAGGTCATAATCAACGGATTTCTTAAATAATTATGATTAAAAGAATTCTTGCGGTAATAATATCATTTTTGCTGTATCCCGGAATGGGAGCGCAGCCTGCCGCGTTTGCGGCAAAATCACCGGAAAAACTGAAATGCAGCGCGGTGATAATTTCCGATACCCACATGGAAACAAACAATCCCGCGCGTTTTATACGAATGGGAAGCACTCTGCGCGGAGTTGCCGCCGCGGAGCAGACTCCCGACGCGGTCTGTTTCACGGGCGACTGCACAATGAACGGTCAGGAACTTGAATGGTTTGATTTCTACGGCTTTACCTCCAGATATTTAAGGGACAGCCGCGTCATTGTTTCATACGGCAATCACGATTTCGGAAACACCGACAATCACGAAACCTATGAAAAGCTGAGAAAAACCTGCATTGAAAACTACAATTATTTCTGCGGCGACAATACCGAAGGCGTTTATCATTCGCATATAATCAACGGTTACAGATTCATCGCGCTCGGCTCGGAGGATAACGCGCCCGATACAGTCGAGGTTATCACCGACAGTCAGATTGAGTGGCTTAAAGGCGAGCTTAAAAAAAGCAGTGAGGACGGGCTTCCGGCAATAGTTCTCAATCATAATCTGATTTACGGCAGAAACGGAGACCGGTCAACCTTCAGTTTCAATCAGACAAGTAACAATGACGCTCTCGACGACGCGCTTCAGTCCTGCGAAACAAAGGTTATTTATTTCTGCGGCCACTCCCATTTCGGGGTGAACGACGGCTCGGTCAGCACCGACGGCAATGTGACATATGTCAATCTTCCCTCGGCGGGCAACACAGGAAATTACAGAGCGCAGGGCGAATACGCCGACAGCGGAATCGGAGTTTATCTTGAGATTTATGAGGACAGCATGCTGCTGCGTTTCAGAAATTTCGCGAAAGGCAGATTTCTTGACGGCTTTGACAATATTGCAATCGATTTATAAAATAACACCCGGATTCATTCGATGAATCCGGGTGTTTTACTGCATACAGTACAGACTGAATTTTATTTTTTATAGACTCTGTTTTTGATTTCGAGCAGTTCCTCTTCCGTGACATAGGCGGAAAGCGCGCCCGCGGCGGTTACGGCTTTGCCGCCTGTTATGTTGCCGAATTCGATGCAGTCACGAAGGGGATAATCATAATAAAGCCCGTAGCAGAAGCCGGCAAGGAAAGCGTCGCCTGCGCCTGTGCTGTCAACATGGCCGAAATCCGGAACGCTTTCGCAGAAGAACGGCTCGCCGCCGTTTTCAATTCCGAGACAGCCGTCTTTGTCGAGCTTAAGTACCACATTCTTGAAGCGCTTTTTCAGGTGAGCCGCGGCGGATTCAACATCCGCGCAGCCGGTGATTTTAAGCGCTTCTTTTTTATTCGGAGTGTAGTAATCGGCAAGCGAAAGCACAGCGGAGTATTTCTCAAATGAAAGCTCATCGTCCCAGCCCATATCGAGCACGAGAATCGTGCCCTCCTCCTTCAGCTTGCGGTAAACATCCGTAAAACCGCCCGGAGAAATCAGGCAGATTTTCGCTCCGTGAGCCATATTGTAGAATTTTTCCTTCGCGCCGTCATCCGGATTGAGGTCGCCCTTACCGTATGAAATGAAACTTCTGTCGTTTTTGAGAATGACGGCGCTTGTGATATTGACGGGAATTTTATCTCCGTTATAGAGATTAAGCGGAGAAACGCCGTTCTGTTCAAAGCGCGATTTCGCAAACTCCGAGAACAGGTCATTACCGAGCTCGGTCGCGATTTTAGCCGGTATTCCGAGACGGCCGATATTGATAAGCGTTGCCGCGAGTCCTCCGCCGAGCTGAAGTGAAAAGTTATCCGTATAAACTTCTTCACCGACTCCGGGGATTTTCGGCATATTCAGATAGAGAAGGTCCACATTCGCGGGAGCGACACCGGCGATAAAACTCATTTCCATTCCCCCGTATATTCTCTGTTGTGCTCAAGATAGGCGTCGGTCAGCGCGGTCGCGAGAGAATAACTCGCGACAAGCGGATGCAGAGTCAGCGCCTCGATTGCCTTCGTTCTTGATTTTTCGCGGATTGCCTCGCTCGACAGACGCTCGTAAATCTTTACCCTGCGAATCAGCTCGAGATTCTGCTCATCGACTTTTCCGAAGCGGTGGGGAACCGCCTCGCCGTTGACTATGTCACAGGTGATTTCAACCACATCCGTATCAAGCAGGCCGTCAATCGCGCCGTTATTCGGAACGCAGAGTATCATTGAGCCGGTTTCTCCGCTGCGCGCGATTTCCATAAAGTTCAGCGCGACTCCGGCATAGCCGCCGCTGTCTTTTTCATAAATGTCAAAATGCCATTTTGTCTTACGCCTGACACCGGATTCCGCCGCCATATAATTGTTTTCTCTCTCGCCGTACCAGTGCTCGAAAATTTCAAGCGCTCTGTCAAAATCCTTTTCGATATCTATGGCCTCAAGCTCAGCGGTCATCTTTTTATTGATATCCGCAATCTGCTCTCCTCTTGTGCGGGGAGCGTTGAGAATATTTGCGACCGCTTTTTCACGGTAATAGAAATAGTAAAGATATTCGTTGAGAATCGCGTGACGTTCTCTGAGAAGCGATTTGTCAAAATAACGCAGGTCGGTTTCGGTGTAGGCGCGGTCGTTTTCTATAATCTCATCGAGAACATCCCTTCCGCCGATTGTGATTGATTTGAAATAGGAAAGGTGGTTGAGGCCGTAGAGCTCGCCTTTCGCGCTGCCCTCCGGAGCGCCGTAAAGCTTTTCAAATGTGCGGAGCATTCCGCTCGGAGCGTCGCAGATGCCGTAGGTGAAGTCATAGCCCATATCGCGCAGTGTCTGCGACACAACGCCGGCGGGATTTGTAAAGTTAAATACTTTACACCCCGGCTTCGCGTACTGTTTTACAAGCTCGCAGTATTGAGCGAGAGCGTCAACGCTTCTCATGGCGAATGAGAGACCTGCCGCGCCTGTTGTTTCCTGGCCGAGAACACCCATACCGAGAGCGATGCGCTCGTCTTTGACGCGCATATCGTCTTCACCGACGCGGATTGTGGTTATGACATAGTCCGCGTCCCTGACCGCCTCGACCGCGTCCGAGGTCAGCATGAAGTTTATATCCGGATTTATTTTAGCGGCGACGGTTCTTGCCATCTTGCCGTAAATATTGAGTTTCTTTTCGTTGTTATCCATAAATACGAGTTCGGTGATGCTCAGCCGGTCCGCCTTCTGAGCGATGCTTTTCGCAAGGAACATCGAGCGCACGCCGCCCCCGCCTATAACCGTAAGTTTCATATCTGCCTCCTGTTTTCATTGGGTTCAGTTAATATTATCACAGTCCCGCGGCTGTGTCAATCGGACAAAAACGGCATAAAAAGAGATCAGAGCCCCACGAAAACGTGAGACCCTGACCATGGGGTTGAATTGAGGAGGGGTATTGCTTGTACTCAGGAGTTGCGGCTCTCCGTGAGTACATATATATTTTAAATAGAAAATATGAAATGTTTATTAACGCTCTATAAAAATTATTTTTACAAAATGTAAATTTAACCTTAAAAAACGGACTCTCCGTCTTAATTCGTATATCGAATTATACTGACAATCTCTTTTCCTTTTCTGCTCTTTCCCGGGAAAGATTCAATAAAGATTCTTCCCTTGTGGCGGAATGTGATTTTATCGCCTTCGTTTATTTTCCTGTCCGGCTTGAAGCACTCGATATCGTTGACAAAAACAAGGCCGCGGGTTATTGCCTCGCAGGCGGAGTCGCGGGATACCGAAAAGCCGTTTTTCACGATGCTGTCAAGCCGCGGGGAGGAAACGGTGAAGGAATCCGGAACTCCCTGCGCCGCGGGTACCGAGTCAGCTTCGCCCGGCGGAAGAATTCTGATTGTGAGAGTTCCCCTGCCCGCCGAAGTCAGGTTGCGCGAAATGTATTCCGCCATACTTTTTATGACCGCTATGTGACAGCCGTTTTCGCCGACTTTTATATCCCCGACGGTGTCGCGGTTAATTCCGAGACCCATCAGGGCGCCGAGATAGTCGCGGTGGGTCAGCGCTTTTGAGAATTTGTCTTTGGTAACTTCGAGTATCGCGACGGGGCAGTCATCCGGCGATGACGCAAAATAATCCGCAAGGGATTTTTCGTCTTCCGCCTCGATATATCCGGGCAGAAAGACGGCGAGATACCTCTCCGCGTCCTCAAATCCGGAGTAAAATACGCGCCTGACCCCGCCGGGAAGGCGGATGCCCGAGGCAACCGATTTTTCGTGCATATCAAGGAAGCGGGTTTGTGTTATCATCTGCCTGTCAAGGCACTGCTCCGCTTTTTCGCTGATGAGCGAAATCAGGATTTTATCTTCTTCAGTCAATTTTCATACACCTTTATGATTTCACCGATGAACATCTTGTGATAATCGTTTTTGTTGTAGTTTTCACCGATGTAACCGGCGATAAAGCTGCTTTCATCAAGCAGCGCTGAAGCGGCGATTCTGCACACGAGCGTGTATTTCGCCTGCTCAAAGGTGACGGCGCCGTCTGTAAAGACAGGAGTGAGTCCCGTTTCTTTGACCTTGTCTGTATCCCTGCCGCTTTTTTTGCCGCACAGAGCGAGTGCGGGGCGGTATTTTTCGTCATAGAAAGAAAGGGTGAACAGTCCGCCTTTTTCAAGGAATTCGTATGTATAACGGTTTTCGCGTATGAAGATGAACGCGGCGTCCTTTCCCCAGATTTCTCCGAGGGCGCCCCAGCTGACGGTCATCGGGTTAATCTTGTCCGAATCCGCCACGGTGACAAGTCCCTAGCCGTCGGATATGAGTGAAACGGCGTTTTCTTTTATATCCCTGATATTGATTTCTTTCATCAGAATTTCTCCTTTATTTTATTAGTCTTATAATAACTGTTTAAAAAGAATTTATCAACCTTTTTTGAAAAAAGTATTGACTTTACTATACTAATGTGATAAATTTACAGAGCATGGACAGGTATGACCGTGCAGGAGTATAAATTATAAAGATGAGGAATTAATTATGAAAAAGAGAATTATCGCTTTAATGCTTGCCGTAATTATCGGCGCTCTCACCTTCTGTCTCGCCGGCTGCGGCTCAAAGACCGATGACGGCAACACCACCACGGCTGCCGACGGCACCGCTCCCGCCAAGACCTTCACAATGGGCATCGACCCCGAGTATCCCCCGTTCAGCTATCTCGGCGAAGACGGCGAATACACCGGCTTTGATGTTGAAGTCTGCAAAGCGGTCTGCGCCAAACTCGGCTGGGAATTCAAAGTGTTTGCAGTCAACTGGGATGAGAAGCTCGTTCAGCTTGATTCCAATGAATGCGACTGCGTATGGTCCGGCATGACAATCCTCGATTCCATGAAGGATGCGGGCTATGTTCTTTCAAGACCTTATTTCGACAATGAGCAGGTTCTCCTCGTCAAGGCGGACAGCGGCTTCGCTTCCTCTGCAGACCTTGCGGGCAAGGCTGTTGCGGTTCAGCTCGGCACCTCGGGCGAATCCCTTCTCAATGACGATCTCAAAGATCTTGCCGACACCTTCGGCGAAGTCATAACCTGCGACAGCTTCCTCAAATGCTTCACTGAGCTTGAGGGCAACGCAGTTGACGCCGTTTTCGTTGACAGACCTGTTGCCGACAGATATGTTGCAGAGCACGAAGGCTACGCCATCATCGACGAGGATCTCGGCGCTGAGCAGTATGGTATTGCATTCCGTTCGGGCGATGAAGCTCTCTGCGCAGAGGTTGATGGTGCAATCGACGCTATCGTTGCAGACGGCACCTACGCCGAAATCGCGGCAAAGTATGAAGATATCGATGCCGGCAACCTTCTTTTCCTCAAATAAAATAATATCCCAATGCCTGAATCCTGAAGGCGCAGAAATGTGCCTTCGGGTTTTTGCTTTAAACATTTTCAATAACCTGTTTAAGGAAGATATAAAATATGACCTTAATGACAATAATTACGAAAATGGCCGTCGGTCTCGAAAAAACCTGCGCCATTTTCTTCCTGACTCTGCTTTTTGCGATTCCTCTCGGAATGATAGTCGCCCTTCTGCGCGGCAGCAAAATCAAAATCATTTCGTGGATAGCAAAAGCTTATATTTCCGTGCTGCGCGGCACTCCGCTCATGCTTCAGCTGATTGCGGTCACCTACGGCCCCTATTATCTTTTCGGCATAAGCATTTCGAGAAACAAGCTCATCCCCGTTGTCATCGCTTTCGCGATAAACTACGCGGCGTATTTTGCCGAGATTTACCGCAGCGGCATCGAATCGATGCCCGTCGGCCAGTATGAGGCGGCGCAGGTGCTCGGCTACAGCAGAATTCAGACGTTTTTCAAGATAATTCTGCCTCAGGTTATCCGCAGGATTCTGCCGAGCGTCACCAACGAAATAGTCACCCTCGTCAAGGATACGTCGATGGCGTTTACGGTCTCATATCAGGAGATGTTTACCATCGGCAAGCAGATTGCGAATTCCCAGACGAGCTTCGTGCCTTTCATTGTTGCGGGCGTATTCTACTATGTATTCAACGCGATAGTCGGCTTTGTCATGGGCAGGGTCGAGAAGCGCATGAATTACTATAAGATGTAAGGGGGAGCGGATATGAGTATTCTTAAAATGACAAATATTCAGAAGTCCTTCGGCGACAATCACGTGCTGAAAGATATCTCCCTTCACGTTGATAAGGGCGAGGTTGTCTCGATTATCGGCCCATCGGGCTCGGGCAAATCCACCCTTCTGCGCTGCGCGACTTTCCTTGAAACAATCGACTCGGGCACCATCACCTATGATGATAAAAACGCCGCCGAGATGAAAAACGGCAAATGCGTTTACGCCAGGAAGCTCAATGATTTCCGTCATATTTTCGGTCTGGTTTTCCAGAATTTCAATCTCTTCCCGCACTATACGGTGCTGAAAAACATGATGGACGCGCCCGTTTCCGTTATGAAGCGCGACAAAAACGAGGTCCGCGAGGAATGCCTTGCGCTCCTTCGCAAGATGGGGCTTGAGGATAAGGCGGATTCTTATCCGGGACTGCTGTCGGGCGGTCAGCAGCAGAGGGTTTCAATAGTCAGGGCGCTGGCTATGAATCCGGAAATTCTGTTCTTTGACGAGCCGACCTCGGCGCTTGACCCGGAGCTTACCGGCGAGGTGCTCAAGGTTATCAAACGGCTCGCCGAGGAAAAGATGACCATGGTTATCGTTACCCACGAGATGGCTTTTGCCCGCGCGGTATCAGACAGAGTCATATTCATGGACGGCGGCGTTATCGTTGAGCAGGGCGATCCCGAAGAAGTATTCGGCAACACCCGGTCCGACAGAATGAGACAGTTCCTTCAGAACTATAACAGAACATGACGGTTGATTATTATTACGCTGACCCGACAGGCAATATCACCCTGCTGTGCGACACTCCCGTTGCGAAAGAACAGCGCAGAGACGTCGCTCTTGAACTGATGCGGCTTGAGCCGTCGGCGGAGCAGGTCGGTTTTACCCGGGAAAAGACGCTCAATATGGCGGGCGGTGAATTCTGCGGAAACGCGACACTCAGCGCCGCGGCGCTTTACTGTCTTAAAAACGGTCTGACCTGTCTTGATACGGAAATGACAGTTTCGGGATCGGACAGTCCGGTAAAAGTCAGCGTCACCGGAAAAGACGGAGTTTACCGCGGAAGCGTGACTATGCCCGCGGCCCAAAGCGCCGGAAACATAACAGTTGAAACAGAAGGCGGGAAATATGATTTTCCGTTTGTCGCGCTGCCCGGCATAGTTCATATTATTTCGGAAACGGCGGTTGACAAAGCCGAAGCGGAAAGAATTGTGAAATATGCCTGCGAAAAACTCGGCTGTGACGCGGCAGGCCTTATGATTGCCGATACCGCAGCGAAAAAATTAACACCGCTGGTATATGTTCCGGGAGCGGATACGCTTGTCTGGGAGAGTTCCTGCGCGAGCGGAACATGCGCTCTCGGTATTTACCTCAGCAATAAATACGGCGTAGAAATCAAAGAGAAATTTACCCAGCCGGGCGGAATGCTCGGAGTCGAGGTTTTACCGGACGGCGCGCCGGTTCTCAGCGGCGAAGCCGTTATCAGGTACAGAAAAACAGCAGAGATAAAATTAACCCCGGAAGTCTGACTTCCGGGGTTTTGCTGTCTGTAAATCAATAATCGTACTCGGGAAGAGGAATCGCGAAGAGATCGGCGGCAAGCATTCTGAATTCGCCGTTTATATTTGAGAAAGCGTCAAGAAGGTTTTCTCCGTAATAAATATTAAAATCGATATTGGTGAGATAATTTATCGATGTTTCATTGAATTTGCCGATATTCTCAAAGAAGTTCGCTTCATCGACATTTACCTCTGTTTTTCCGAAGAAGGTGCCGCAGATATCGGTTACAAGATAGCATTTTTCGTTTATAATATCCGCGCCGAGGAAGATTCTTGCGAATACTTCATTTTTACCGATTGTGATATAGGAATAATAAAGAACATCGTTGCTGTCGAATTCACCTGCGCCCGAGAATACGGGGAAGGTTTCAGTCTTTCCGTTTTTGTAGGTAACTTTGATATCGGTGATGCCGTCCTTAACGGAGCCGACACCGTTATAATAGTATTTGACCGCGCCGTCAATGTTTCCGATATATTCAACCTTGCTGATGCAGTCCTTGACATCAAGGCATTTGATTTTAACGTTGAATTTGTAGTTCTTGAAGCTGTCCGGACCTAATGTCGCTGTGATATTGCAGGTGCCGGTCTTGAGATTTCCTCTGAGCTGCATATCATTGGTGCAGTATGTTTCGCCGTTTGAGAATCTGACTTTCATCATACCGTCATAAATCTCAACGTAATTACCGGTAAGGTACTGATCAATATCGTAACCTATAAGGTATGTTTTGTTTGCGTAGGGGGCCTGAACGCTTACGGGAGCGCCCGACTTTTTGATTTCAACGGTTACTTTTCCGTTTTCGGAGTTATAATAGTCAACGCCGATGAAACTGGAGCTGCCGGCTTTGAAATATGCGCAGATTCCGTAAAAAACGTAATTCGGCTCATCCGCTGTGCCGGTATTGCGGTAAAGATATATCGAGTCCGGCACTTTGGAATTGAACGCGCCGTCTTTATTAAAGCTTTCGGAAACATCCCATTGTACCCAGGATTCATCATCGTCACCGGGGGAAACGACTATAATATAGTATCCGCTTGATTTCGGAGTGAAAGCGAGACCCGAATAAAATCCCGAGATGGTCTGCTTGCCGGTTTTTGCGGTTCCCAGGTAGGTATATGCGTTGTCGATGGTTTCCTCTGCAGAGCCTTTTGAAGGCTTGTATTTCCATTTAATAAGATCTCCGGTGCTGTAACCGAATGCGAGAGTGAGGGGCGCGAGAATAAGCGCGGCGGCGAGAAGAATTGCCGCGAGTTTTCTGACATTTGATTTCATGATGAACCTCCTGAAAAATGAAATAAAAAAGATAAGATGTAAACAGGGTGTTTTGCATCTTCCGTAATATATACACACAAAAGCAAAAAGTGTTACAGAAAAAGTGTTATAAATTACGGCTTTCGGTTATCAGTACCGGAAAGCCGTAAAAATGTTGCAAATATTTAAATTACAGTTTTGTAATAAATTATGCCTTGCCTGCGCAGCCGAGAACCTCGTTGATTTTATGCTCGACAACCTCCTGAATGGCGGCGCGTGCGGGCTTGAGATACTGTCTCGGGTCGAAGTGTGAGGGATTCTCCGCGAGATGCTTACGGATGGACGCGGTAAGGGCAAGACGAAGGTCGGAGTCAACGTTGATTTTGCAGACTGCCATGCTTGACGCCTTTCTGAGCATATCCTCGGGGATGCCGATCGCGTCGGGCATTTCGCCGCCGAATTCGTTGATCATCTTTACGTATTCGGGCATAACCGAAGACGCGCCGTGAAGAACTATCGGGAAACCGGGAAGACGTTTTCCGACTTCCTCAAGAATATCAAAGCGGAGCTGCGGCTTCTGACCGGGCTTGAATTTATATGCGCCGTGGCTTGTGCCGATGGCTATCGCGAGAGAGTCAATGCCTGTTCTCTTGACAAAATCCTCAACCTGCTCGGGTTTGGTGTAGCTTTCATTGCCGCTTTCAACGACAACATCGTCTTCAACGCCGGCAAGAGTGCCGAGCTCGCCTTCAACGACAACGCCGTGAGCGTGAGCGTATTCAACAACCTGGCGGGTGAGAGCGACGTTTTCTTCATAGGGAAGACTTGAGCCGTCAATCATAACGGAGGTGAAGCCGCCGTCTATGCACTGCTTGCAGGTTTCAAAATCAGGGCCGTGGTCGAGATGAAGAGCGATGGGAAGACCTGTTTCCTCAACAGCGGCGTCAACGAGCTTGGTGAGATATTTGAGACCCGCGTAATCTCTCGCGCCCTTGGAGCACTGAAGGATAACGGGAGCGTTGAGCTTCTTTGCCGCGTTGACGATGCCCTGGATAATCTCCATATTGTTTACATTGAACGCGCCGATGGCGTAACCGCCTTCATAGGCATCCTTGAACATTTTGGTAGTTGTTACTAATGGCATAAATATTCTCCTTTTCTGAACTTGAAATTACCATTGATTATTATATCAAAATGGCATGTTTTGTCAATGATTTTTATACTGTATTTCAATTTTATTATTGATTGTTGAAATTATATCTTTGTTATTGTATAATTAAATGTACTACGGGATATAAGAGGACAAACGATGAAAACCGAAATTGTATCAATAGACAACGCAAAAGAGCTTGACGGTTTTTCCGAAAGGCACAGAAACGGTCATTTTATGCAGACCTCCCTCTGGGGAAGGGTCAAGGATGACTGGGGCTGGTTCGGGATAATCTGCCGCGATGACAGCGGCGCGATAACCGGCGTGATGGCGGTGCTGACGAGAAAAATATCAAAGCTTCCTTACACCCTGCTTTACGCTCCGAGAGGTCCCGTCTGCGATTTTGACGACGCGGAAACCTTCAACGCGCTCATAAACGCCGCAAAGCAAGAGGGTAAAAAATATAACGCGTATGATATAAGACTCGACAAGGACGCCGATATCAATGACGAAGAATATAAAAAGCTGTACACCGGCGCGGGTTTTGTTCCCCGCCCTAAGACAGAGGGATTTTCCGGCTTCCAGTGCACGAGGGTAATAAGAATAGATATTGAGGGCAAAACAGAGGACGAGGTTTTTGCCTCGTTTGATTCGGGCCACCGCCGAAAGGTCAGGGTCGCGATTAAAAACGGGGTTGAGATTGAAAGCTGCGGCAGCGAAAAGGCGGAGCTCTTTTATGACATGATGAAAGAAACGACCGAGAGAGACGGCTTTGAACTTCGCTCCGCTC
>JAFWRV010000009.1 GCA_017519685.1 Clostridia bacterium | reverse complement strand
GTCGATTGCGAACTATCCCGAAATCTGGGAGAGCGCCGAAAACGACGAGGTCGGAATTCTCAGGGGCGCCGCCGAAAAATACGGTGCGGAGAATGTTTATTATTACAACTACGACTGGCGTCTGGATCCGTTCATCCACGCCGATAATATAGAGAAACTCATAAACACCGCGAGAAAGGATTCCGGAAAGAGCAAGGTAAATCTCGTCTGCTGCAGCATGGGAGGAGTCCTTACCGTCAGTTACATATATAAATACGGCATTTCAAAACTCAACAGAGTCCTGTTCCTCTCCTCGACGGTAACCGGAACCCATGTCACAACAGATATTCTCAGAGGAATGGTTGAGGTTGACGCCGACCATCTTTATTACTATACACAGGGGCTCGCGCAGGACAGCAAACCGCTCGCGTTCCTTTTCAAGCTGCTCTACAAAGGCGGCGTGATGAAAGGACTGTGCGGTCTTGTCAACAGACTTATTCCCCACCTCAAGGATGAGGTGTTCAACGGCTTCCTAAAGGACACCTTCGGAACGATGCCCGCGGTCTGGGCAATTACCCTGCCCGAAGGATATGACGAGGCAATCAAATATATGTTTGAGGGTCAGGAAGACAAATACAAAGGAATAATCGAGCTTTCAAAGAAATATCAGAAGGTTGCCGCGCACCGCGAAAAGATGCTGCTCAACGCCGAAAAATCGGGAGTAAACATCTGCGTTGTCGCAGGATATAACAGGGCGTGCATACCCGTTTATCCCGGAGGCGGCGGAAACGGCGACGCGATTCTCGAGTCCGACCGTATGCTCTGCGGAGCAAAGGTTGCCGAAATCGGCAAGACGCTCGGAGATAATTACAAGGCAAAGAATCCCAAGCTTGTTTCACCCGACAATGTCGTTGATTTATCCGACGCTCTTTTCCCCGGCACAACCTGGGCAATCAGCAACGGACATCACGTCTGCGGCGATTACGGCTCTGATTTCGGCGAGCTTGTGCTCGGAATACTCGGATTTAAAGGCAAGTGCACGGTTGAGTCATTTGACAGATTCCCGCAGTTTATCTATTCGCCGACCCGCGCCGAATTCGGAGAGTTTTAAGAAGGTATAATATGAAAAAAGAAAAATTTGTCAGGTCCGACGGAGCGCTTACCCTTGCGGGCGCCGTGCTGATAGTCGCAATCAGTTTTGCCGCGGCGATAGCGCTTGATCTGGTCGGAGATATGCTCGAAAAGAAACAGGAGCAGGATAAGAATAAAACAGAGTAATCTCACGGAGGTAAAGCTGTGCCTAAAATACTCGTGGCTGACGATGAGGCGCTCATACGCCGGCTTGTCGGTGATTTCCTGAAGAAATCCGGATACGATGTTATCGAGGCGGCGGACGGCAGAGAAGCCGTTTTGAAATTCAGGGAAACAAAAGACATCAGTCTTGTTGTCTGCGATATAATGATGCCCGAAATGGACGGGTGGGAGGTCTGCAGGGAAATCCGCAGAACGAGTAATGTTCCCATCATTGTGCTGACAGCGAGAACACAGGAGTTTGACGAGCTCGTTTCGTTTGAATCGGGCGCGGATGATTTTGTCACAAAACCGTTCAGCCCGACAGTCCTGGTTAAAAGAATCGAGGCGCTTCTAAAACGCGCCGCAAGAGAAACCCACAGTATTTCCTCCGACGCGATAACGATAGACGGACTCGTGCTTAACACGGCGGCTCATACGGTTACGCTCTCGGGCAGGGAGCTTGAGCTGACCATCAAGGAATACGGTATTCTTGAGCGTCTTATGAGAAACCCCGAACGGCTGTTTTCCCGCGACAAGCTGCTTGATGACATATGGGGAGTCGATTTTGAAGGCGACCCGAGGACCGTTGATTCCCACGTTGCACGCCTGAGAGTCAAACTCGGCGAGTGGGGAGAGCTTCATCTCAAGACGGTTTACGGCGCGGGCTATAAAATCGAGGTGAAGCGGAATTGAAAAAAATTATCGCTTTATTCACCGGAAAAATCAAGGTTAAGGTAGTTACCATCACCCTGGCTGCTCTGCTGATAAGCATAATTATTCTCACCTCTGTTTCCTATCCCGTTCTGTTCAGATTTTTTACCGGAGATACTTACAGAAAACTCAGCAATATCGCCGAGTCAATAGATTTGCTTATCCCCGATACGGGCGCCTACTACTTTGACCTGTATTCGCTTTCACAGAATAACGGAGTTGATTTTGAAATCGTCAACACCGAGAATGTTCTTGTCTATACAACAAAGGGAGCGGGCTCCGCGCTGAGCCCGAGCCATTTCGCGACAACGGGTTCCACCGTACCGGAATTTACGGAGATGACAAAGTCCACGCGCAGACTCAAGGGCTCCTACCGCAATTTCGAGATTCTCAGAAAGAACGCGTCAAACGCGGAGTATTTCGTTTATCACGCGGATATTTCAACGGGCGACATAGTATATCTTTATTATCCCGTTTCGGATATCGAGAATGTCGTTGCCCTGTCCGACAGGGTTTACTCGGTGATGAGCATTGCCGCGGTGGCACTGATAGGCGTTATTTTTGTCATCATCGTTTCACGTATCACGAGCCCCATCGAGCAGATGAACAGCGTTACGGGCAAGATGGCGTCGCTCGATTTCAGCAGAAAATGTGAGGATTACGGCAAGGATGAGGTCGGCGAACTCGGAAGGAGAATAAACGAGCTCTCGGATAAACTGAATCATACGCTTGCGGACCTTAAGGATAAAAACGCCCAGCTTGAAAACGACATCCAGCTCCGTCTGGCTCTTGATAACGCAAGAAAATCATTTATCAGCAATGTTTCCCACGAGCTGAAAACACCGATAGCGATTATATCGGGTTACGCCGAAGGACTTTACGAAGGAATCAGCGACGATCCGCAGACAATCAGGGAATACTGCGGAATTATCAACAACGAAAGCCAGAAGATGAACGAGCTGGTGCTAGAACTGCTTGAACTCTCGAAGCTTGAGAGCGGCTCACAGCCGTTTGTTCCGGATTATTACGATATAGGAAAGAGTATAAGCAACATTCTCGCCCACCTGTCGCTTCAGATGAAGACAAACGGAATAACGGTTGAAAATCACGTTCCCTCGTCGGTTATCTGCTACGCGCAGGGCGACAAAATAGAAATAGTTCTGAAAAATTACATAACCAACGCGATCTCCCACTGTTCGGGAGAGAAAAAGATAGTAATATTCTGCGAAAAACTGAAGGACACGATAAGATTTTCCGTCTGCAACTCCGGAGAGGGAATAGCGGCGGAAGACATTTCCGAAATATGGGACAGTTTCTACCGCGCGGATAAAGCGCACGGCAGAAGCGAAAACCGTTTCGGACTCGGTCTTTCAATAGTCAAGAGTATTATGACTACACACAGATGCGCTTACGGAGTTGAAAATATAAGAGGCGGAGTGAAATTCACTTTTGAGGTTCCGGAGGATTCGTCTTACTATGAGGAAAAAGGCAGAAAAAAACAGAATAAACAGCCGTAAATTCACGGCTGCGCTGACGGCTGTCATAACTGCCGTCTGTCTTCTGCTGTCCTCCTGCGGAAACGAGGTGACTGTCGGAGTCAGAAGTATCGGCTCTGTCGCTTCGAGAAACGTTATAAGTTCGCCGTCGGAAAAACCCGGAATCACCCATTATTCGGGAAGCATAAAGTCATTTGAGGATACCGGAGTCGCTTCCGGTCTTATCGAGCTCTGGGTTGACAGGGACACCTGCTCTTTCGGTATATTCGATACCTCCGCGAATGTTCTCTGGACCGCGCTGCCGCTTCGTTCGGAGGTGCGCGGAGGACTGTACAGCGCGGACAACGCCGCGGTTGTATCCCTCAGAATAATCGGCAAAACAGATATCTATTCGCTGAACAGCCAGGATAATTCGGTTGAGTACGGAACTGCCGCGATGGTTGAAAAAGACGGCAGTTACAGTTTTTCATACAGTATTTTCGACAGTAAGGAAACCGCGAAAAAGAGCAGCTTCTCGCCGGATGACATCGGTTTCAGAGTTGAGCTTGATGTCGCGCTCAAGGACGGCAATATGACTGTCGGCTGCACCTGCGAAAACATAACGGGCAATACCGACGCTTATATAGAGGATATTGAAATTCTCAATTATTTCGGCGCGTATAACGATTCGTCAAAGGGCAATTTCCTCTTTGTTCCCGACGGATGCGGCGCGGTAATAGATACCGGGGTTTATGACGAATCATTTGAATCTCTCTCATTTTCCGTTTACGGCGAGGATCTGTCAAATCCCTCGGGAACGGACGGCTCCGCGATAGTTCCCGCCTTCGGAATAAAGAGAAACAACGCCGCGTTTGTTTCGCTGATTGAATACGGCGACGCGGTAGCGACCGTTCACGCCGATAAGGCGACTTCTTTCGCGGCATACAACAGGGTTTACCCCTCGTTCAATATAACTCCCGGAGCTTATGAGAACAATACGCTCTATATTTCCAATACCGCTACGGTTAAGGAAGTACGGATGTGCTACCGCTTCCTCTCCGCGTTCAACGCGTCCTATGCCGGAATGGCGTCGGCGGTCAGGGAACAGCTTATAAGAAACGGCGTTCTGTCCGCGGGAACAGCGGAGCAGACGGATTATCTGCCGTTTTATGTCACGCTTACCGGAACGGTCAGAAAAGAATTCGGAAAGCTTTCCTACAACGGAGTGCTCACCGATTTCGACCAGGCGCGCGATATGCTGATAAGAATGAAAAACAAGGGAATTGACAATATAAATGTCCGCTACGCTTCCGTCTTTTCGGGCGGAGGAGAAACCGGCGATGTCAAAAAGGCGGTCCTTTCGGGCAGAGTCGGCGGACAGCGCGGCTTCAACAAACTCAGCGAATATATGTCGGGTCAGAATATGACTCTGTTTATTGATACGGATATTCTTTCATCCGTTGAGGATTTCGGCGGAAACAACACTTACAGCATCTTCAAAGAGCCGAATCTTTATTATCCCGAAAATCCGCTTAACACCGCCGTAGGTTCTTCCGTTTTGCCGAGATATCTGCGCAAGATATCGGACCTCAGGAGCACGGTTTTATCCGTGCTGACGGATTTCAGGAGCTACGGGATATCGGGCATCTGCCTCAATGATGTCGGAAGCCGTCTTTACTCGGATTTCTCAAAAGACGGAATGCTCCGTCAGGACGCTTCCGAAATGATAGCGGGAACGGTTTCCCCGCTTTCAACATCCAATGAAATAATGATTGACAGAGGCAATTTCTATATGCTGAAAAACGCGGATTCGGTTATCAACCTTCCGCTTTCAACCACGGTTTCAAAGACGGGCTCCTACACTCCCGTTCCGTTTGTTCAGCTTATTCTTCACGGTATTCTCGATTATTCGGGAGAGGCGATAAACGAGCAGAAAAACAGGAATGAAATAATGCTCAGATGCCTTGAGTACGGCGCCTGTCCCCACTTTCGCTGGAACTATACAGCAATTAACGAAACCGAGGAAAACGACATTTATTATTACGACAACACAATCAACGACGCGGCGGTATTCTACGCCGACGCCAACAGGCTGCTCAACAGTCTGCGCGACGCGAGAATGACCGACCACTACGAGGTTTCCGACGGCGTTTTCTGCACGGAATACGACACCGGAACGATGATTTACGTAAATTACACGGACAGCGATTGCACCGTTCTCGGCTCTGTTGTCAGAGCGGGCAATTTCCTGCGAGTGAATTAAGGAGGATATTTATGCCTTATATCAAAACAACAGTCAGCAAGAAAATCGATGAAGCCGCGAAGATGTCTCTTCAGAAAAAGCTCGGCGAAGCAATAGCGCTTATTCCCGGTAAAACCGAGAGCTGGCTTATGCTCGCGTTTGAGGACGATATTCCCATGGCGTTTCAGGGAAAGAATGACAGCGACTACGCGTTTGTCGATGTGAGTCTTTTCGGCTCCGCGTCCGATGCCGCGTATGACCGTCTGACCGCGGCAATCTGCTCGATTATGGAAGAAGACCTCGGAATAGCGCAGGGCAACACCTATGTCAAGTATGAGGAAACGGAGCACTGGGGCTGGAACGGCAGAAACTTCTGATGAATGACAGAAAATCCGTACTGCTTCTTATCGCCGCCGCGCTCGTTATTGCGGCTGTGCTTGCCGCGTTCAAGGCGTTTGATTCACCTGCGATGAACGCCGCGCAAAAGGTTTCCGTCACGCTTACCCACCGCGAGGAAACCGCTGTGAAGGGCAAGGTGAATATCAATACAGCGGGAATTGAGGAACTGATGACTCTTGAGAATATCGGAGAAGCGAAAGCGGCTCAGATAATAGAGTACAGAAACAAAAACGGAAATTTCCGCAGCATTGAGGAGCTTATGAACATTGAGGGCATAGGCGGGGAAACCGTTGAAGCGAACAGAAGCAGAATAATTATATAAATTTCCAAGGAGAAAGATATGGAAAGAACCGAAATCAGTAAAATTTACGCTGACCCTTCCGCATTCGGAGGAAAAAAAATAACCGTTTACGGCTGGGTCAAAACCATCAGGGATTCCAAGGCAATCGGCTTTGCCGAGATAAACGACGGAAGCTGTTTCAAGGGCATTCAGATTGTTTTCGAATCGGAAAAAATCGATAATTACAAAGATATAGTCAAGGTCAATGTCGGAGCGGCTCTCAGGGTTGAGGGTACTCTCATCCTTACTCCCGACGCAGGTCAGCCGTTTGAAGTCAACGCCGACACAATATCGGTCGAGGCGGTATCGTCTCCCGATTATCCTCTTCAGAAAAAAGGACACAGCCGCGAGTTTCTGCGTACTATCGCCCATCTGAGACCGAGAACGAATCTTTTCAACGCGGTATTCAGAGTGCGCTCGACCGCCGCTTACGCGATACATAAATATTTCATCGATCAGGGCTTTGTTTACGCCCATACTCCGCTTATTTCATGCTCGGACTGCGAGGGCGCAGGCGAGATGTTCAGGGTTACCACCCTTGATATGGACAATGTTCCCAAGACCGAAGACGGCGAAGTCGATTACTCCGAGGATTTCTTCAAAAAGCCCGCCTATCTTACCGTTTCCGGTCAGCTTCAGGCGGAAACAATGGCGCTCGCTTTCGGCAAGGTCTATACCTTCGGCCCGACCTTCAGAGCGGAGAAATCCTATACCGCGCGTCACGCCGCGGAGTTCTGGATGGTTGAGCCCGAAATAGCGTTTGCCGACCTCGCCGAGGATATGGATTACGCCGAGGGAATGATTAAATTCGTCATTAAATACGTGCTTGAAAAATGTCCGCAGGATATTGAATTCCTCAACAAATTCGTTGACAAAGGGCTTGTTGAGTGGCTCAACGCCGTCGCGAATTCCGACTTCGGCAGAGTTACTTACACCGAGGCGGTGAAGATGCTCGAGGAGCACAATGACGAGTTTGAATATAAAGTGAGCTGGGGAAGCGATCTCCAGACCGAGCACGAGCGTTATCTGACGGAAAAAATCTTCAGAAAGCCCGTTTTTGTCACCGATTATCCGAAGGAAATCAAGGCGTTTTATATGCGTCTGAACGATGACGGTAAGACCGTTGCCGCGGCTGACTGTCTTGTTATGGGCATCGGCGAAATCATCGGCGGCAGCCAGAGAGAGGAACGCCTTGACCTTCTTGAAAAGAGAATCGCCGAACTCGGACTTAACAAGAGCGATTATGAATGGTATCTGGATCTTCGCAGATACGGAGGAGTCGTACACAGCGGATTCGGTCTCGGATTTGAGCGTCTTGTCATGTACCTTACGGGTATAGACAATATCCGCGACGCCATTCCCTATCCGAGAACGACAGGTTCCGCCGAATATTGATGAAAGGGTGAATCCGAATGCTTAAAAATATTTCCCCGGTAATTTCTCCGGAGCTTCTTAAAATACTTATGGAAATGGGGCACGGCGATGAAATTGTCATAGGCGACGGCAACTTTCCCGCCGCTTCCGTGGCTCAGCGTCTTGTGCGCCTTGACGGTCACGGAGTAAACGAGATTCTTGATGCGATACTGCGCCTTATGCCTCTTGACACTTATGTTGACGCTCCCGTTGCCCTTATGGATAACGGCGACGCCTCAAATCCTCCTCCCGTCTGGAGCGATTATAAGGAAACCGTCAATAAAATCGAGGGCGACAAAAAATTCGAGCTCGTCGAAAGATTTGAGTTTTATGACAGGGCAAAGAAAGCGTACGCGGTTATAGCGACGGGCGAAACGGCGATTTACGCCAATATCATTCTTAAAAAGGGCGTTGTTTTTCAATGAACAAAAAAGTTTTGGCAATCGACCTCGGCGCTTCAAGCGGCAGAGCGATAACCGGAAATTTTGACGGTAAAAAGATAACCCTAAACGAGGTCCACAGATTTTCAAACGACCCCGTAACCGTGAACGGCGAGATTTACTGGGATATTCTCCGCCTGTTTCACGAAATCAAGCAGGGTATAACAAAGGCAAACATCGAAGGCGGCTTCGACAGTATCGGAATAGATACATGGGGAGTCGATTTCGGGCTTCTTGACAAAGACGGCAGACTGCTGGAAAACCCGGTTCATTACCGTGACGCGAGAACGGCGGGCATACTTGACGAAGCGTTCCGTCTGCTCCCGAAAAAGGATTTTTACTCCCTTACGGGAATTCAGTTTCTTGAGCTGAACACGGTATTCCAGCTGCTCGCGATTAAGAATAAAAGACCGCGCCTTCTTGAAAACGCCGACAGGCTGCTTTTCACGCCCGATCTGCTTTATTATATGCTGACAGGCGAAAAGGTGACCGAGTATTCAATAGCGTCAACCTCCCAGCTTCTTGACGTCAACACCCGCGGCTGGTGCGACACCGTGTTTGAGAAACTCGGAATTCCGCGCCGCCTGGTCGGAGAAATCACGGCTCCCGGAGAAGTTTCACACGCACTCAGCGAAGCGGTTGCCGAGGAATGCGGACTTGACGGAAGAAAGCAGGTCATCAGCGTCTGCGGTCACGACACGCAGAGCGCCATCACCGCCGTTCCGAGCGGCGAAAAGAATTTCGCTTTCATCTCAAGCGGAACCTGGTCGATTTTCGGAACCGAGCTTGACGCCCCGATAGTTAACGAAAAAACGCTTGAAATGAATATCACAAACGAAGGCGGATGCGAAGGAAAGACCGGCTTCCTCAAGAATATTATCGGCCTCTGGCTCATTCAGGAGAGCCGCCGCCACTGGAAACGCCACGGCAGCGATTATTCCTACGCGGACCTTGAAAAACTCGCTCTTGAGGCGGAGCCGTTCAGATGCTTCATTGACCCGGATTCGCCCGAATTCTCCCCGATGGGAAACATCCCGGGCAGAGTCAGGGAATTCTGCCGCAGGACCGGTCAGTATGTGCCGGAAACCGTCGGTGAAATAATGAGATGCATTTATCAGAGTCTTGCGATGAAATACCGCCTGACTTTTGAAAAGATAAAGGAATGCACCGGGATTGACTATCCGCAGATTCACGTTATCGGCGGCGGAGTCAAGGACGGCCTTCTCTGCAGACTTACAGCCGAGGCGTGCGGCGTACCCGTAAAAGCGGGTCCGGTTGAGGCGACTGTTATCGGAAATATCGCCGTTCAGCTTATAGCGCAGGGGTGCATAAAAGATGTTGCCGAAGCGAGAAGGATTATCGCCGGCAGCGAAAGCATAAAGACTTATGAGCCGGATGAAGCCGCGGCTTGGGCGTCGGCTTATGAGCGTTTCAGGGAAATAGTTAAAGACTGATATAACGACTGATATAAAGATTGATATACAGATAAGCCGCGTAATCATTACTCTAATCAGCTGAAAATGAATCATTTTCAGTGCCTTGAAGTTTTCTTCAGTCAGATTTGGGCTCAGATGCGGCAAAAAGCGCAGGAATACTTTGTGTATTCCGAGCATTTTTAACAAAATATGAGTTCAAATATGACGAAGAAAACCTTGTTTCGAGTAATGATTACGCGGCAAAACAGAAAGGAAGTTATGACAATGGCAAAAAGCAGACTTATAGGTGATTATCCCGTAATCGGAATCCGTCCCATTATCGACGGCAGACGCGGACCTCTCAAGGTCAGGGAATCACTTGAGGAGCAGACAATGAATATGGCGAAAGCCGCGGCAAAGCTTTTCACGGATAATCTCCGTTACACAAACGGCGAGCCCGTGAAGGTCGTTATTTCCGACACTTCGATAGGCCGTGTCGCCGAAGCCGCCGCCTGCGCGGCCCAGTTCAAGAAGGAAGGCGTTGACATCACTCTCAGCGTTACTCCCTGCTGGTGCTACGGCTCCGAAACAATGGATATGGATCCCAATACCATCAAAGGCGTATGGGGCTTCAACGCGACCGAGAGACCGGGCGCGGTTTATCTCGCGGCGGTTCTTGCCGCCCACGCCCAGAAGGGTCTGCCTGCGTTCGGCATTTACGGTAAAGATGTTCAGGATGCCGATGACACGGCAATCCCCGACGATGTCAAAGAAAAGCTTCTCCGCTTCGGCAGAGCGGCGGTCGCCGCGGCCACAATGAGAGGCAAATCCTATCTCCAGATCGGCTCAATCTGCATGGGTATCGCCGGCTCAACCATCAACCCCGAATTCTTTGAGGAATATCTCGGAATGAGAGTTGAAAGCGTTGACGAGGTTGAAATCCTCCGCCGTATGGAAGAGGGAATATATGACGAGGCGGAATTCCAGAAGGCGCTCAAATGGACCAAGGAGCACTGCCCCGAGGGATTTGACAAGAACCCCGATTTTGTCCGCAAATCAGATGAGCAGAAAGAGAAGGACTGGGAATTCACGGTCAAGATGATGTGCATCATCAAGGACCTTATGAACGGCAACAAGAATCTTCCCGCCGGCAGAGAGGAAGAGATGGTCGGCCATAACGCCATCGTCGGCGGATTCCAGGGTCAGAGACAGTGGACGGACCACTGGCCGAACGCGGACTTCGCGGAAGCTCTGCTCAACACGAGCTTTGACTGGAACGGCGCGAGAGAGCCCTACGCTTTCGCGACCGAGAACGATACGCTCAACGGAACGGGTATGCTCCTTCTCAAGCTTCTCACAAACAGACCCCAGATGTTCGCCGATGTCAGAACATACTGGAGCGGTGAGAGCGTAAAGAGAGTTACCGGTTATGATATAGAAGGAAAAGCGAAGGAAGCCGACGGCTTCATTCATCTCATCAATTCGGGCGCGTGCTGTCTTGACGCATGCGGCGAAGTCAAGGATGAAAACGGCAACGGCGTTATCAAAGAGTGGTACAATGTCACCGAGAAGGATATTGACGCCATGCTCAAGGCAACAACCTGGTGCGCGGCTGATAACGGTTACTTCAGAGGCGGCGGATTCTCAAGCCGTTTCCTCACAAGAGCCGAAATGCCCGCCACAATGATCCGTCTGAATATCGTCAAGGGTCTCGGCCCCGTGCTTCAGATTTGCGAAGGCTGGACTGTTGCGCTTCCCGATGAGGTTTCGGATATTCTCTGGAAGAGAACCGACTACACCTGGCCCTGCACCTGGTTTACACCGAGATGCAATCAGGCGGGCGGCCACGCGTTTGACTCCGCTTATGACCTCATGAACAACTGGGGAGCAAACCACGGCGCGATCAGCTACGGTCACGTCGGAGCGGACCTTATCACTCTCGCTTCGATTCTCAGAATCCCCGTCGCGCTTCACAATGTTCCCGATGAAAAGATTTTCCGTCCCGCCTGCTGGGGCGCGTTCGGAACGAAGGATCTTGAAGGCGCCGACTTCCGCGCCTGCGCCGCTTACGGACCGATGTACAAATAAAATGCAAAACAGTTTCACAGCTGATGCTGTGAAACTGTTTTTTTCAATGAATAATTAATAATTAATAATGAATAATTTCGGGTCGCTTCGCTCCGTAATTATAATATCGGTTGATTAAAGCCGAAACTGTAAGGCAAAATGCTATATCCCGCAGTCCTTAATATACAAGGTTCCCTTAAGTTTAGCCCTCTCCGAGATCGGAGAGGACCAATAGGGATGTCCGTGAGGACCGTAGGGCAAGCATTTATGCTTGCCGCCACAGGGATATGCGGAGTATAAATCAAAAAACGGCACGGATAAATCCGTGCCCTACGTATAATCAACCGTAACGGCGATTATATAATCGCCGACAGAGTCGGCAACCGCAATTATTCATTCTTCATTTTTCATTCTTCATTGTTTTACCCCGTTATTATCTCACAGTTACATTCATAAGCCGGGGCGTCTTTTATTATTTCGCCGATGGCTTTTGCCCTGATTATTCCCGATTTCGGGTTTTTGACGGAAATCAGTTCGCTTGTAACCTCGGCGTCAACGTCGGAATACTCAAACGCGAGGTCGGCGTCCTCCATTGAGCAGTTGACAAGCTTCAGGTTTCTGCAGTAGCACAGCGGCTGTGTGCCGCTGATTTTGCAGTTTATCAGCGTCAGCCCGTCGGAATACCAGCCGAGATATTCGCCCCTGATGACGCTGTTTCTGACCGTCGCGTTTCTGACGTGCCAGAAAGCGTCCTTCGTGTCAAATTCGCAGCTGTCGATTTCGAGATTTCTGACATACTGGAAGGAGTATTTTCCCTTCATTCTGACGTTTTCAAGGCGGACATTCTCACTGTCAAAGAAGAAATATTCCGACTCGGCGGAGGAGTTTTTGAGTGTTATGTCGCTTGACTTCCAGCCGAATTCGGGCGAAACGATTCTGCAGGAGTCAATGTCTATGCGGCTGCACTCGCGCACCGCCTTTATTCCGCCGAGAAAACAGTTCTTTATTTTCCCGTCCGACGAATACCAGACGGCGGCGCGTGTGAGTTCATTCATTTCCGAGTCTGTCAGCGTGAATTTTTCAACGTGCCAGAGGGGATAACGCAGTGAAAAACTGCACGAGGAAACATTGATATTCCTTGCTTCCTTCATTGCCGATTCGCCGTCCGCGGGGCCCGCGAACACGCAGTTTTCAATGTCGGAATCCTTAATATTATAAAGAGCTCTTTCGCTGTCAAATGTTTTGTTTTCAACTTTCATTGTATTAACCGTCCTGCCTCAGTTTGTTAGGGTCAACAGTATTGTACACCCATTACGGCGATTACGCAAACAGTTATTTTAAATAATGAAAGAATTAATTAATAATTTTCTTGACAACAACTGCAGATAAATATAAAATAAATATAATACACTTAATAAATCTATGGTCAAAGGAGAAATGAATTATGGCAAAATACAAATGTCTCACCTGCGGAAAAATCTTCGACGTCAAAGACGGAGAAGAAGCAGTCTGCCCCGTTTGCAAGGCAACAGGCGACAAGCTTGTTAAAATGGACGCCAATCCCTACGCAGGCACTCAGACTGAGAAAAACCTTCAGACCGCTTTCGCCGGCGAATCACAGGCGAGAAACAAGTACACCTATTTCGCTTCGGTAGCGAAGAAAGAGGGTTATGAGCAGATAGCCGCCATGTTCCTCAAGACGGCGGATAACGAAAAAGAGCACGCGAAGCTCTGGCTCAAGGAACTCAAGGGTATCGGAAACACCGCGGAGAACCTTGCCGCGGCGGCGGACGGTGAAAACTTTGAGTGGACCGATATGTATGACGGTTTCGCAAAGACCGCCGAGGAAGAGGGCTTCCCCGAGCTTGCCGCGAAATTCCGCGGAGTAGCCGCAATCGAAAAGCATCACGAGGAAAGATACCGCGCGCTTCTCAATAACGTTGAAACCGCGAAGGTATTTGAAAAGAGCGAAGTCAAGGTATGGGAATGCCGCAACTGCGGACACATCGTTGTCGGCACAAAGGCGCCCGACGTCTGCCCCGTCTGCGCACATCCTCAGAGCTACTTCGAAGTCAACGCGGAAAACTATTGATTACGGTTTAATTCAGGGCCTGTCGGAGCGTTTGCCCGGCAGGCCTTTGTTTAGAGGAGATATATATGAACGAATCAGAATTATTAACCGAAACCGCGGAAGCCACCGGTAAAACGGGCCGCGATAAAACGATTGTCAGGACAAGCGTTATCGGCATTCTGGCAAATATTTTTCTTGCCGCGTTCAAGGCGGCAATCGGCTTGCTGAGCCACTCAATAGCCATAGTTCTCGACGCGGTAAACAACCTTTCCGACGCCGCGTCATCGGTCATCACGATAATCGGCACAAAGCTTGCCGGCAAGCAGCCGGACAGAAAGCATCCGTTCGGTCACGGCAGGATAGAATATCTGAGCGCCATGATTATTTCGGTCATAGTTCTCTACGCGGGCGTCACCTCGCTGATTGAATCGGTCAAGAAGATAATCAGACCCGAGCAGCCTGATTACAGCGTCTGGGCGCTTGTGATAGTCAGCGCGGCGGTTCTTGTGAAGATAGTGCTCGGAAAATATGTCAAAAGCGTCGGCGAAAAGGTCAACTCCGATTCGCTGATAAACTCGGGAAAGGACGCGACTCTCGACTCGGTCATTTCCGCTTCCACGCTTGTTGCCGCGATTATATTCCTGGTCAGCGGCGTTTCGGTTGAGGCGTGGCTCGGCGCGATAATTTCCGCCATCATCATTAAATCCGGCATTGAAATGCTGATTGACACCCTCTCTAAGATATTGGGCGAGAGAGCGGACGCGGAGCTCGCGACCGCAATAAAACAAACCGTTTTGTCCTATCCCGGCGTTTCGGGCGCTTACGACCTTGTTCTCAACAACTACGGACCCGACACCTTCAACGGCTCGATTCATATTGAGGTGCCCGACACCTATTCCGCGAGCGACCTCGACGAACTTATCCGCGAAATAACCGTTGACGTTTATAAAAAGCACGACGTTCTGCTGACGGCTATCGGCGTCTATTCGGTAAACACCAAAAACGATGCCGCGGCTCAGATGCGTGACAGAATATATAAAAGAGTCCTGGATATACAATACGTTCTGCAGACACACGGATTTTTTGTCAATGAGCAGAAAAAGACAATAAGATTCGACGCCGTTGTCAGCTTTGACGCCGGCGACAGACACAAGGTTTATGAGGAAATCTGCGAAGCGGTGCATGAAATGTATCCCGATTACGAGCTTCAGATTGCTCTCGACATTGATTTCACGGAATCATAAAGGAGGATAATATGAAAAGAAAAATCGCGTTATGCCTGACAATTCTTATGCTTGCGTCAGCCGCTCTGACCGCCTGCGGAAAAGCGGAAAAAGACGGCAGTAATCTGCCGACGGTCCCCGATATTTCGGTGCCCGACAATAATGTAACCGGCACTCACCCCCAGGAGCCCGTCGATCCGGCGGTTGAGCCGCTGAGAGTGGACTGGGAAGAGGATATGAAGCTCAAGGAAGGGGAATATACCTGGATTAATCCCGACGAGAGTGACGACGCGGTGAGAATCGTGTTTTCAACATCGTCAACCCTTCATCATGTTAATTTTTATAAACTGACTCCGTATGAGGATGAGAACGGTGAACTCGATTTCAAGGAAGAATCGTTATGGTATCAGGAGGAGCTGACTCCCGATATGCCGCTGCTCGTTCAGACTGTTTTTTACGGCGACCTGCCCAATAACGGCATTTCATATATTGACAGCGAGGACAACACGAGAAAATTTGCCGTTTCAATCAGCGGAGAAGACGGCTCGCTGATTCTCTCGGCTTACGATGTATATGACGAAGCAACAGAACTTACTCCTGAAGCTCAGTGATAAGCAATACGCGCTTTTCACGGTTAAACTGATACCGGGCATCGACCCGGATTCGGTTATCGGTGTCAGAATTCCGGAGCTTCGCAAACTCGCGAAAGATATATATAAAGAAAATAAATATAATACATTTATTAAATCCCTTCCTCATAAATATCACGAGGAAAACCTGCTTCACGGATTCATCATCGAGCAGATAAAGGATTTTGACTTGTGCGTCAAAGCGATTGAGGACTTTCTGCCTTATATTGACAACTGGGCGGCCTGCGACTCGGTTTCGCCGAAGGTTTTCGCGAAAAACAAAGACAGACTGCTTGAACACATCCTGCGCTGGATTGCCTCGGATGAAACCTATACCGTGCGTTACGGCGTCGGTATGCTGATGAAGCATTTCCTTGACGGGGATTTCAGGGAGGAGTATCTTTCGCTTGTTTCCGGCATTGTCAGCGGCGAATACTATATCAATATGATGTGCGCCTGGTATTTCGCGACCGCGCTCGCGAAGCAGTGGGACGCGGCGGTACCTTTTGTCGAAAACAGGCGGCTGACGCCGGAGGTTCACCGTATGACAATAAGAAAAGCGATTGAAAGCAACCGCATTGACGGTGAGCGCAAAAAATATCTCAGAACATTTATATAGTATATTATATTGATTTTTATAATCAATGGTTTTATAATATTCCTCAATAAGCAAACAGAAGGAGGGAATCAGATGTATAAATTAACCGTTCCCGAAGGGTATAAATCCCTGCTTACGCCCCGCCAGACCCAGCTTGCCATAAAAAAGGTAAAGGACTTTTTTGAAAGGGATCTCGCGATTCAGCTCAATCTTACAAGAGTTTCGGCGCCTTTGTTTGTCGCCTCGGATTCCGGCATCAACGACACCCTTAACGGCGTTGAGCGCCCCGTGCGCTTTGATGTTCGCGATATTGACGGCGATGTTGAGATAGTCCAGTCCCTTGCCAAATGGAAGAGAATGGCTCTCAGCCAGTATGATTTTGAAGAGGGCGAAGGTCTCTATACCGATATGAGCGCCATACGCAGGGATGAGGATACCGACAATATCCACTCGGTTTTCGTTGACCAGTGGGATTGGGAAAAGCATATCGCGCGTGAGGACAGAACCGAGGAAACTCTCAGAAACACCGTAAAGAGAATTTACAGGGCTCTGCGCCACACCGAAAGATATATTGCGGACGACTACGCCTTTGTCGAGAAAAACTTCCTGCCGAAGGACATTACCTTCGTGACCACCCAGGAGCTTGAGGATATGTATCCGGAGCTTACTCCGAAGGAGAGGGAAAACAGGATTGCCCGCGAGAAGAAGGCGGTGTTTATCGAGAAGATAGGCGGCGCGCTTAAAAGCGGCGGGATTCACGACGGCAGAGCGCCCGATTACGACGACTGGGAGCTCAACGGCGATATAGTCGTTTATTATCCCGTGCTCGATATAGCGTTTGAGCTTTCTTCAATGGGCATCAGGGTTGACGAGAAGTCCCTTGTCAGACAGCTTGAAATCAGAGGATGCAGTGAGAGACTTGAACTGCCGTTCCACAAGGCACTGATCAACGGCGAACTGCCATACTCAATCGGCGGCGGTATCGGTCAGAGCAGAATCTGCATGTATTTTCTCAGAAAAGCGCATATCGGCGAGGTGCAGGCGTCAATCTGGCCCGACGGTATGATACGCGAATGCGAAAAATACGGAATTGAACTTCTTTAAGGAGGCGGCTTATGAAACTCGGAATAATCAACGGCTGGGAAGAAGGAAATTTCAGCTATGTCAGGGAAAAAGGCCTTGACGCGGTTGAATTCTGCGTCAATCATAATTACGACGCGGATGAATTTCTCTCCCGCGCCGCCGAAATAAAAGGTTACAGCGAAAAATACGGTATTCCCGTCGGCTCAATGGGGCGCTGGGGAATGGACAGAATCGATGAAGACGGCAAAGTTATCGCGAAGGCGCTTCACGACGATGAGGCGCTGATTGACGCCGCTTCAATAATCGGTTGCCCCGTTTACAATGTCGGAGTAAATTACACCGATAAATTTGATTTTGAGGAAAACTGCCGCATCGCGATTGATTATCTGTCGGCTCTGCTTGATTACGCGAAGGATAAAAATGTCAGAATCGCGACCTACAACTGCGACTGGGGTAATTTCGTGGTTGACGAAAAGGCGTGGAAAATCGTTCACACCGCGCTTCCGGATCTCGGCATCAAATATGACGCTTCCCACTGCCTCTCAAGGAGAGGAGATTATCTCAAAGAGCTGCGCGACTGGGGCGACAGGGTTTATCACGTGCATATCAAAGGCGTGCTTTATATTGACGGCGAAGGATATGACGACGCTCCCGCCGGGCTTGACGGAATCAACTGGGGCGGTCTGCTCGATGTGCTTTACACCAAGGATTATGACGGAATGCTCTCAATCGAGCCGCACAGCAGCTACTGGAAGGGTAAAAAAGGTCAGTGGGGCATAGATTATACTATAAAATATATAAGACCCATGATTATGCCCGAAGATTACAAGTATGACGAAAACCCTTATATGCCTTGAGTTTACGGCGTCTCAAACCGAGAATTTAACAAAAAGATTTCAAAAAATTACAAAAAGATTACAAAAAACACTTGACAAACACCCCGAATGGTGATAATATACCCTCGTAATCCGTACAGAAGTACAAATTTGTTTAACCGAAAGGAAATGAAAACTATGAAAAAGATTCTTGCTATCGTACTTGCAGTAGTTATGGCATTTTCATGCTCAGCTCT
>JAFWRV010000094.1 GCA_017519685.1 Clostridia bacterium | reverse complement strand
TCGGCAATCCCGGTAACGCCGGCGCTCTCGGCGGCGTGCTCCCCTCTCTCAGAGACAAGGGCGTGCCTCCGGTCATTTTCACCGACGGACCGAGCGGCATAAGAATAGGCAACATAGCGACGCTTATTCCGATAGGAACCTGTCTCGCCTGCGCCTTCAATCCCGAGCTGGTTGAAAACCTGTGCGCGGAAATCGGAAAAGAAATGACCGCTCTCGGCTCAATGGTTATTTGCGCGCCCGGTATGAACATTCACAGAGACCCGCTTTGCGGCAGAAACTTTGAGTATTATTCCGAGGATCCTCTTGTCACCGGACTTAACGCCGCGGCAATGATAAGAGGTATTCAGAGCGCAGGAGTTTCGGCGTGCCCGAAGCACTTTGCCTGCAACAATCAGGAGCGTAACCGCACTCACAACGATTCGCGTGTTTCCGAAAGAGCGCTTCGTGAAATTTATCTCAAGGGATTTGAAACAGCGGTCAAAACCGCCTCCCCTAATACAATAATGACGTCCTATAACAAGATAAACGGCGTCTGGGGACACTATCACTATGAGCTCGTTCATGATATTCTCAGAGGAGAATGGGGATTTGACGGCTGTGTCGTCACGGACTGGTGGATGCGCTCATCGGCTTCACCCGAGTTCCCGTCGCTCCGCGATCAGGCATACAGAGTAAGGGCGGGCGTTAACGTGCTTATGCCCGGAGGAGCGCGCACGGGTAAAAAAGTGCCCGACGGAACTCTGCTGGAAACACTCGGCAGGCCCGACGGAATCACAATCGGCGAACTCAGACAGAACGCGAAGGAAATTCTCGGCCTCGCGATAAAATATATCTGATAAAGGAGTAATCTTTATGACGGTTTTCATGAGAGGAATCGCCTGGATAATCACCTTCGGCTGCTTTATAGCCGGCGTGTTTACAGGCACAAACAACTCGGATTTTATCTCAAATTACAAAAAAGAAGTCGCCTCGGTCGAAGCGTATGAAAACAACTTTGACTCTGCCGTACCGCAGACATACGTCTATGAACTTATAAAAAATCATCTTTCCGCTCAGCCGAAGGACGGCAAAGAGAAAAAAGCGATTGTTATCGGCTATGACGGCTGCAGGGCGGACAATCTTACAATGTGTAAAGCGCCCGAAGAAAGCGGCATAAACACCCTTCTTGCCGACGGAGGCCAGGCTGTAATCAGTTACTGCGGCGGAGTAAATTACCCTTATATCAACACCCAATATACCTCAACGGCTCCCGGCTGGTGCTCAATGCTGACAGGCGTATGGGCAAAAGACCACGGTATAACGGATAACGGCATTGTCAAATCAAATGATCATCTTACCCTGCTGACTACCCTCGTTGAGGACAAGACAATCGACTCCTCCTCATTCTGCGTTTCCTGGGGCGGACATTTCAGCGCCGATGACAGCACCTACCGCCTTGAGAAGCAGTACGCCGAGGATAAGAAGCTCAATGTTTCATTCCTCAAGGCGGACAACGATGAAGGCACTTATGAAAATGTAATGTCCGGTCTGAATCAAAAGGACTGCCCCGATTTCATCTTCTCAATCTTTGAGTATTGCGACCACACCGGTCATGATAACGGCGGCTTCTGCAAAAACAATCCGAATATGGTCAAAGCGTTCGCGGACTCCGAAATAACCTCCGCGAAGATTATCAAAGCCATCAAGTCAAGAGCAAACTACGCGAATGAAGACTGGCTCATCATTATAACCTCCGACCACGGCGGATATAATACCTGGCACGGCGGACCGACAATGCAGGAAAGATATACTCCGCTGGTTGCAAACAAAAAATTCGATTTCAACAAATAATGCCGCTTTTTCACAAAATTTTCACGCAGTTTTGAACTTTTTTGAGAAATACTATTGTATTTTTCAAAACAATGTGGTAAAATTTCGTAGAATAAATACCTTAAGGGAGGATTTTACCATGAGTCTCGGATTTTGGCTTTTCTTTTACACCATATATAATCTCTTCGATTTGGGAAGTTTAATCGGCGGATTAATCGGCTGATTTCCCTGCAAAATCAAACATCAGACAAAAAGTCCCGGATTTTCATCCGGGACTTCATTCTTTTTATCGGAATGTGATTATGTTAATCGAATTGAGGAACCTGAAGACCGCCTTTATGATTTTCTCCTCTGTTTTCCAGAGAGACAGATTTGACGCTATCGGCTCGTCAAACGAAACCTTGCTGTCATAAGTGCCGGCGTTGATTCTGCTCACCGTGTCGCTGCGCAGGAATCCGTCTTCGGCGTATCTGACGAATACGAGCTTATCCTTTTCAAGCTGAATCGCCCCGACAGTCAGTTTGCCGGTCGAGGTTTCGGTTTCGCTGTTGTTCGCGTAGCCGACATAACCGCAGTTTGTATATGTGAAATTCAGGGTCTCCTCGGTATAGCAGTCTTCGCCCATCTTATCGGCAAGAGGAATTCTGATGGTTTCGCCGGGAGCCATAAAGTTTACCGAGCCGCCGATATAATCGTCAAAAGTTCCCGAATGGTTGTGGCCGAAAATAAAGACTATATCAAGCTGTTCCGCCGCTTTATTGATTACGTTGAAAATGAGGGAGGCATATCTGTTATCTCCGAAACCCGACCTCGAGGAATGATGAAGAGGAACATGAGTCATTATGACAACCGGTCTGCCGTCATTCGCGGTAATAACCTTATCGAGACTTTTTTTCAGTTCTTCCGCCGAGCTTCTGACGCCTGTCTCCGTCCTTAAATGCTGGTTCCAGGGAAAAGCGTCCTCATTGAGGCAGTAAAGATAATAAGCTCCCATATCGTAGAGCCCTGTCCCGGCAAAACCCGCAACGGGATTGTCGTGGTTGCCCTGAATACATACAACCGAGTTTTCTTTCGCATCGGGATAAACGCTTAACAGCCTGTTTCTGATGAGAACTATATAAGGGGAAGCGTAGTCAAACAGTATTTTCGTATAGTCGCCGCCTACAAGAACCGAGCACGGAGTCTGCATGCCGTCGTTTTTCATAAGCGTGAGTATTTTTTCGAAACGGTCGGACGCCTGTGTGCCGGATGCCTGGAAATCCGATGCAGTGACAATTGTCGCGTAGGCGTCGGATGAAAAATGAGACGCCGCGGCTCCCGCTCCGCCTGAGAAAGCGGAAAGCAGCATTATCAGCGCAAGCAGCAGCGCTATTGAACTTTTTATTCTTTTCATTATTAAACCTCCGTAACTGTAAGATATTTCTATTATATCAATAATTATTATTTTTTCAACCCGCTATTGAAATAATTATAAAAAGGTTATATCATTGTTTTATCATAAGAGAAAAGAAGGCAAAGTATGAATCTTGAAAAATTCCGCGGCGTTTTTGTCGCCCTCAATTCAATTTTTGACGATAACGGCAATCTCAATACCGATGAAAATCAGAAGCTCATTGAAATCTATAAATCCAAAGGAATACAGGGTGTCTATGTCTGCGGCTCCACGGGCGAGGGATTTCTTCTGTCAACAGAAGAAAGGATGAAACTCACCGAAGCGGTAAAGGAAGCGGCGGGCGATGATTTCACTGTCATAGTCCACGTCGGCTGCGCCTCAACACGGGAGAGCATAAAGCTCGCGGAGCACTGTGAAAAAACCGGTGTTGACGCTGTGTCCGCTGTCCCCTCGGTCTATTACCGTCTGCCTCCCGCAAGCGTTGAAATGCACTGGAACGGAATAATCGACTCAACATCTCTTCCGTTTATCATTTATAATATTCCACAGCTCACCGCTTTT
>JAFWRV010000093.1 GCA_017519685.1 Clostridia bacterium | reverse complement strand
GCTGACCGATGACGATCTGCCTGTTCTTCTTGAGCAGTATGAAATTCTTGCCAAAGAGATGATAAGGCGCAGGAGAGCGGGTAACGGATTCACGTTTTATCACTATATGATTGACCTTAAAGCGGGTCCGTGTATATACAAGAGAATATCGGGCTGCGGCTCGGGAACGGAGTATCTTGCGGTTACTCCGACGGGCGATCTTTATCCCTGCCATCAGTTTGTCGGCGATAAAAAGTACCTTATGGGCAATGTGTGGGACGGAGTTCTCAACAAGGAAATCAGGGGTGAATTCGCAAACTGCAACGCTTATTCGAGAGAAGAGTGCAAGGACTGCTGGGCGCGGCTTTACTGCTCGGGCGGATGCGCCGCCAACGCGTATCACGCGACAGGTTCGGTTGAGGGAGTTTATGAATACGGATGCAAACTCTTCCGCAAACGCATGGAATGCGCGATTATGATGGAAGTGGAAAAGCAGGATGAGGAGTAATATATGAACTTGCTTTACGCGGAGGATGAGCGGGCGCTCAGCGAAGCGGTCTGCGATATCCTGACTTATAACAAATATCTCGTTGACGCCGTCTATAACGGCACAGACGCTCTTGAATACGCCAGAGTCGGAGAGTATGACGGCATAATCCTGGACATTATGATGCCCGGTATGAGCGGTATCGAGGTGCTGAATACCCTCAGGAAAGAGGGATGCAAAACTCCCGTTCTTCTTTTGACCGCGAAATCGGAAATCGAAGACAGGATAACAGGGCTTGACGCCGGAGCGGATGACTATCTTCCGAAACCGTTCGCAATGGGTGAGCTGCTTGCGAGAATACGCGCGATGCTGCGCCGCAGAGAGGATTTTGTCCCCGATAATATCACCTGCGGCGACCTGACTCTTGAACGCAAAAACAGCGTTCTCTCGGCAAACGGAGTTTCGTTCACGCTTCCGAAGCTTGAGTTCCGTATGATGGAGCTTTTCATCATAAACCGCGGAATATATATATCGAGCGAGGACCTTCTGACAAAAATCTGGGGATATGACACAGATGCCGAAATCGGCATCGTCTGGGTATATATTTCCTACCTTCGCAAAAAACTGACGGCTATGAATTCAAATGTTGAAATACGGGCAAAGAGAGGCGTTGGCTATACTCTCGATGTCCGGGAGGAAAAGAATGGATAAACTGCTCAGAAAAAAGTTTATCAGGACTGCGATGATTGCAGTCAGCGCGCTGATTGTCGCGATTATACTTGTAATCAATATCGGCAATATCGTGCTGACCGGAGCAAGACTTACGGGTATAATGAACACTGTTTCGGAGCGCCGTTTCGAGAATGAAAAGATGCTGCGCCCGGGCGATGATTTCATTCCGCTTCCCGGGAATACGCATACTCCCACCGACGGATTATCGCCGTCGGGTCCCGGTACTTCGGATTACAGGCAGAAACCGGACCGCGGAGCGTTTTTCGGAATAACCGAGAACGATGCCCTGAACGCGCGGATTTTCAGGGCGGAGGTTGATGAAAACGGACAGGTGATTATGACCGATGTCGGCCGCATCTCGTCTGTGACAGAGGACGAAGCGGAATCCTACGCAAAGCAGGCGCTGTCATCCGGTAAGGACAAAGGAACTGTCGGAAACTTTATGTTCCGGGTAACGCAGCCGGACAGCGGAAAAAACAGAGTGATTACTTTTCTCGATGTTTCATCGGATAACCGTTCGCTGCTTCTTGTTTTGCTGATTTCTCTGGCGGTTGCCGTTCTCGGCTGGCTGCTGATGCTTCTTCTGGTCTATGCTCTCGCAAATAAAGCCATTCGTCCGATAGCGGAAAACATCGAAAGGCAGAAGCAGTTTGTCACCGACGCAGGTCACGAAATCAAAACTCCTCTCGCCGTTATCAAGGCAAACGCCGAGGCAATGGAGATGATAAACGGCAGCACGAAATGGAGCAGAAACATCATTGAGCAGACCGACCGTCTGAGCGGACTGATGCAGAAACTGCTGTCGCTTGCCCGCGCCGACAGCGCTCAGCCCGAGGTGAATTTTTCTGAATTTTCCGTTTCGGAACTGTTTTCAACGGTAACTTCGGCGTTTGAGGAACCTGCTGCCGCGAACGGCAGAATATTAAAATGCGAAACCGAAGACGGGCTGACAGTCAACTCCGATGAAAAATCGGTCAGAATGATAATCGAGGCTCTGCTTGAAAACGCGGTCAAATATTCCGACAGCGGCAGTGAAATCACGGCGGTTTTAAAGAAGGAAAAGACCGGAACTGTTATCTCGGTTGAGAATTACTGTACTCCTCTGCCGGACGTTTCGCCCGATAAACTCTTCGACCGTTTTTACCGCGCGGATTCCTCCCGCAGCAGCGAAGGATACGGTATAGGTCTTTCTTACGCGCGTACCACAGCCGCTCTCCTCGGCGCGGAGCTTTACGCCGAATATACGGAAAAAAATAAAATAAAATTTACTTTTATTATAAAATAACGAATCAATTACATTAATCAATTCTCCGGTTTTTCCGGAGAATTTTTTTGTTTTTTTAAAAAGTTTTTGTTTTTTAAGTTTGAATTAAGGTTCGGGGGATATAATTCAGCCATAACAACAGGAAAGGAGCGGTAATATGAAGTTCAGACATGAGTACAAGCCGAGGCCTGCCTCACCATGATCACGGACGGCACGGAACGCGCCATGAATCTGTTTAACGGCAAGCGGAATACGCGCGGCAAATGATCGACGGAACAGCGGAACGCGGCAGACAAAAAACAGTCTGAAAGAGAAATGACAGACCTTCTAAGGGACGCGCTCAGCGGACTATCCGCCTATCAGGAAGCAGACGGCCTGCTCCGGAAAGGAGAGGGGCCGGTCCAGCTTTCGGGCGTGT
>JAFWRV010000092.1 GCA_017519685.1 Clostridia bacterium | reverse complement strand
TTCTCCGAGGAAATTGTAAACGACATAAAAGACATCTCCGATGAAGAAGAGATTTTCCGCCTCGTTCTGCTGAATCGGAAGAGTCATTGTGCCCGTGCATTTACCCGACGCGTCATATCTGTAAATGCAGTTTGTTTTATAATAAAGATGGTAGGTGTCGGTACCCTTGTGCGTCATTGACTGACGTACACAGCCGTTGTCAATGCCGGTATATTTTTCGGTAAGCTCAAAATCCTTTGTGAACTTCGCGTAATCATAGGTGCTCGCTATTCCGCAGTAATAAAAATCTTCCTCGGGCATATATTCAATCGAGAAAATTTCGGTCGCGGTTTCAATTGTCCTCTTTATCTCAAGCGTGGCGGGGTCGAGAAAAGTTATGAGCTTTCTGCGGGGAATATTGTTGCAGATAACTATTTCCCCGGTCGATGAATTGTAAGTCATATCGTTTGCGTGGTCAATATGAAGCAAACCGGATTTTGCGACCGTGCTGCCGTCCGCGGGATTGATTTTGAGAATCACGCTTGTGGGGTCATCCTCGGGCTTCGGGTTCAGCAGGGAAACATAGATATATTTTCCGTCCGTACATCCGCCTTCAACAATTCTGCAACCGCCGTTTTTTTCTATTTTGACAACGCCCGTCTGCGTTATTCCGTTAACAGTGACCGGGTCAAAAAAAGTGTCATGCGGTTCTGCGGGCGGATTAAAAATCATAAAAAATGACATTATCATCGCGAAAATCTGTTCAAAAAATTTCAGAATAGCATCCATACAAAAAAATTCCTTTCCGTTTTCTGTCAATGAGTGATAAAATAATCTCATTTTGTTGCACGGAAAGGAAATATTTTTTAAAAATTTTTAAATTTATTATTCAGTCAAGTTCTTTCTTGCCTGTATAAAGCTCATAATACCTGCCTCCGAGGGCGAGAAGCTCCTCATGGTTTCCTCTTTCGATAACCTCCCCGTGCTCGAGCACAAGGATGGCGTCGGAATCACGTACCGTTGAAAGACGGTGCGCTATAACGAATGTGGTACGGTTCTGCATAAGACGGTCCATACCGTGTTCAATATGCTTCTCGGTTCTGGTATCAACCGAGCTTGTCGCCTCATCGAGAATAAGTATCGGTGCCTTGGAAAGCGCCGCTCTCGCAATATTGAGAAGCTGCCGCTGACCCTGTGACAGGTTTGCGCCGTCGCCCTCAAGCACCGTGTTGTATCCGTCGGCAAGACGGTTGATAAAGCTGTGGGCGCTCGCGGTCTTTGCCGCTGCTATAACCTCGTCGTCGGTGGCGTCGGGTCTGCCGTAACGGATGTTTTCCATAACGGTGCCGGTGAAAAGATGGGTATCCTGAAGCACCATCGCTATATTACGTCTGAGAAACGAGCGGTCGATTCTCCTGATATCGATTCCGTCAACGGTAATCGAGCCGCTGTCAATATCATAAAACCTGTTTATCAGATTTGTGACAGTGGTCTTTCCGGCGCCGGTCGAGCCGACAAACGCAATCTTTTTGCCCGGCTCGGCTCTGAGCGAAATATTCTTCAGCACTGTCTTATCCTTGACATAGCCGAAAGTGACATCGCTGAGCTCCACATAGCCCTCAATCTTTTCGGGAGTCATATCCGCAACATCGCCGACACCCTCGGGCTCCGCGTCCATAACCGCGAAAACTCTCTCCGCTCCGGCGAGAGCGGCGAAAACGGTTGAGGTCTGCTGGGCAAGCATATTGACAGGCATCGCAAACTGGCGCGAATAATTGGCGAATATGGACATTCCTCCGACGTCAAACCTGCCGAAAAGGCAGAGCAGTCCGCCGACTCCCGCGGTCACGGCATAGCATATCTGGGTAGTGTTTCCCATTACGGGGCCCATTATTCCGCCGAAGAACTGCGCTCCCATCTGTTTGCTTCTCATATCGTCGTTGAGAAGGCCGAATTCATCAACACAGGTATCCTCGTGGTTAAATACCTTGACGACTTTCTGACCCGTGACGGTTTCTTCTATATATCCGTTCACCGCGCCGAGAGCCGCCTGCTGGGCGGAGTAGTATTTTGCCGACCTTTTCGCGATGAACTGCCCC
>JAFWRV010000091.1 GCA_017519685.1 Clostridia bacterium | reverse complement strand
GAAAGAATCAAAAATAAAATACATTCTGTTTCTTCTCAAGCCGTATTGGAAATACGGCAAGGGATATATGATTACCGTTATTCTGATGTCAACATTGCTTCAACCGGTTTCCGCGTATCTGACGGCTTATCTGCCGAAAAAAGCGATTGATTCCGTTATGAATGATTCTCCGCGCAAAGAAGTAATCCTGACGATAGTCTTCCTTTCCCTGTTCATAGTTTTGGTTGCCGCTCTGGAAAAGGTCATACAGATGGCTTATACGCAGATGAATCTCGTTAAAATCAGCAATAAAATCAAAAACGATGTCAACGAAAAAGCTCTGCGTACCGATTATAAATATTACGACAGCCCCGATTTTTTTGTTAAATTCACTTTTGCACAGGAAACATATCCCATTCACGCCCAGAATGTTATGATGCTGCTGCCGGACATTTTACGCGGCATTGCTACAATGATTGCGATGATCGCGATTATTGTTTCGGTCGGTCCGGTATTACTCGGAATAACCGTTTTCTTTGTAATACTCAATTTCATTGTCGGCGTGCCCGCCGTTAAGCCGACTGCGGATTACAATGTAAGTCTCACAGACGCGTGGCGGCCGCTTGACTATATCAGCAGGATGCTGATAACCAAAGAAAACGCCGCAGAGTTACGTTCCTCCGGTGCAGGCGTGAAACTTTTGCACACAATCAATGTCGCAATGGCAAAATTTCAAAAAATATATAAACAATATATCAGAAAAGTTGCTCCGTTCTATCTTTTACAGGGCGCAATTTCACCGATACAGGCCGCCTGTGTTCTTGTTTATGTAATTTTCTTTGTCATTGCGGGCGATAAATCTCAGATTGGTTTATATGCCTCGCTTACAATTGCCGCTACTACTTTAGCCGACAGTCTGAATGACGCCGCCGGAAGTATTACGCAAATGATACAGTGCGTTGCAGACGGTGAAAAGGTTGCGGAGTTCTTTGAAGCAAAATCGGAAATCGAACCCGAAAAAGAAGGCGCTCTTCCTGCTCCGGAAGGTCAATATGAAGTCGAGTTCAAGGATGTTTCATTCGGATATGAAAACACTTCATTTTCCATTGAAAACTTTAACCTCCATATAAAACCGGGACAAAGGATTGCCATTGTCGGAGAAAACGGCGCCGGAAAAACGACTTTAACCAAACTGCTCTTACGGCTGTATGATGCAGCAAAAGGCGCTGTACTGATAAACGGAAAAGACATCAGAGAGTATGACATTCATCAGCTGCGGCTTCATACAGGCGTTGTGTTTCAGGATATAAGAATCCTCGCCATGAGTTTGCGTGATAATTTAACGGCATATCATGAGGTTTCGGATGATAAGCTTCTTGAAATAATTGACAGACTTGATTTAAAAGAAATACTCAAAAAGGCAAACGGAAATCTTGATACACTGATTTCCCGGGAATTTACCGAAGACGGTATAGCTCTTTCGGGCGGAGAAGCGCAAAAACTCATGATTGCGAGACTGTTTACCGGTTCATTCGGTTTGTTGATTCTTGACGAGCCCTCATCTGCTCTTGACCCGTTTGCGGAAGTCCGCCTTATGAAAAATATTCTTGATGTTTCAAATACCGCCACAACCCTTATGATTGCGCACCGCCTTTCAACCGTAAGAAATTTTGATATTATTTATCATATTGAAAACGGAAAAATAATTGAAAGCGGAACACATGACGAACTTATGGCTGCCAAAGGCAAGTATTATGAAATGTTTACAAGTCAGGGAGAAAATTACCGGGAATAATAATTCACATTTTGGTTTTAATACACAAAAAAACAGTTTCACAGGAACTTTTGCATCCCGTGAAACTGTTATTGTTTTTATAAGTCCGTATTCGCCCGGGCGATTACAGGCAGTTTATCATATTTATCCAGTCGGCGTAAAACTCCCTTATCTGATTGGGCATAAACAGATCGCCGTTGAGAGCCATGTGGTCGCCTCTGTAAACCGGCGCCACATTCCATATTCCCTTGGTTATGTTGTTTTTGTCAAGCGCCTTTGACGGAGCGTTGAAAGGCGCTCCCGCCGAAATCGTGTTGACCAGGCCGTCATTCTCAAGCCACTTTTCGTCAACGACATATCCTTTGGGAGTGGTGCCCGTCAGTGAGCCCATCCTCTCGGATGATGAAATCATATTGATTTCGGTGATTTTTCTGTCGGGATGCCAGGTTCCGTCCTCCGCTTTATCGGTTGAACTGCACGGAATCGCGAAATAATATGTGCATTTCATCGTGGGTGTCTTTTTATTCAGCTCGAGGGCGTTGTCAATATACATGTCATAGGCGGCGCAGTCAAAAGTTTCAAGCTCCTTTTCGGGGTCGCCGAAGCCGTAGGCGGTTGTGCCGTTGGTCGGAGCGGCGAGAGTCGTGATGCTGTAAATCCAGTCTGCCTTGTTGCCTGTGAAAAGCGGGGAAATGTCATTTTTATCCGTCGCTTTTATTTCATCCCGGTCGCCGTTTGCCATAAGCGCCGCAAGCACGCGGATTGTCGCTCCGCCGAAAGAGTGGCCGAGCAGATTAATTTTATCTTTGCTGCTCCATTTTTCAATCAGGGGTTTCTTTGAGAAATCCTCGCCGAATCTGTCGTGACCGGCTTTTTCGGAATGCGCCTTGCCGTAATCTACAACGGTTCCGGTAAGCTGGGCGTAGAGCTCGCACGCTCTGTCCCACGCGCTGCCGTCGGGATCGACCGACGCAGAAGCGACCTTGAATCCTCTCGCTTTGAGATATTTCATCATATCCCCGCCGAACATTCCCCAATAGGGCAGAATGTTGTTTTGAATGTCATAGCTTCCCCAGCCGGAAAGGCCGTGGCAGAAAACATACTGATAATCGGTGTTCCATTCCTCTTTCTTTGCCTCGGTGGCGGGAATATTAAGAAACGGGCAGACATACATTATAAACGTCATAATAACGGATATTATCTTAACAAACATGCAATATACCTCTCAATTCAGATAACTGTCATCCGCCGAATGCCGCGCTGCATTCCTTGAGATTTTCGATTATCGGCAGATGCTGCGGACAGACCGCTTCGCACTGACCGCATTCAATACATTCGGACGCCTTGCCGGTGTCCACGGTCACTTCCTCGTAATATTTCTGACCCGCTTCAATCTGACCCGAAACAAGCTGCTTGTTTCTTGCCGTAAATATATCGGGAATCGGAATATTCATCGGGCAGCCCTCTGTGCAGTAACGGCAGGATGTGCACTTGATTTCGGTGACATTTGCCATTATTTCCTGCGCCTTTTTGATGACGGCGAATTCCTCTTCGGTCATCGGGCTGAAATTCTTCATATAGGAGAGATTGTCATTCATCTGGTCGATATTTGACATACCGGAAAGAACCGCCAGCACTCCGTCAAGAGACGCGGCGAAACGGATTGCCCAGGAAGCGTATGAAGCGTCGGGATTTGCCTCCTTGAAGAGTTTCTTGACCGCTTCGGGAGGATCCGCAAGTTTTCCGCCCTTGACCGGCTCCATAATGATTATCGGCTTTCCGTGCTTTCTCGCGACCTCGTAATTCGCTCTTGACTGAACATCGGGGTCTTCCCAGTCGGCATAGTTAATCTGAAGCTGCACAAACTCCGCGTCGGGATGGTCGGTCAGGATTTCGTCGAGCAGCTCGGGACCGTCGTGGAATGAGAAGCCGTAATGACGGATTCTTCCTTTTTCTTTTTCTTCCCTGACAAAATCCCAGAGATGGAATTTCTCAAATTTTTTGTAGTTTTTCTTATTAAGCGAGTGCAGGAGATAATAATCAAAATATCCCGCTCCCGTTCTTCTGAGACTGACCTCAAATTCTTCTTTCGCCGCCTTTTCGGTAGGCACCGCGGTCGCGAACAGTTTTGTCGCGAGAGTGTAGCTTTCTCTCGGATAGCGGGAAACAAGAGCTTTGCGTGTCGCGTCCTCCGAGCCGACATAGACAAAAGCGGTGTCAAAATAAGTCAGCCCCGCGTCGAGGAAGGCGTCAACCATTCTGCTTGTGTGCTCAACGTCAATCAGAAGTCCTTTTTTCGGCAGACGCATAAGTCCGAAGCCGAGCTTGTTTTCATTGAATTCGTTTTGTTCTATCATAAGCTCTCCTTTCATTCAGTTCCATACGATAAGTGAACATGCCGCTTAACGATATTTGCAATAAAAAAACCGCATTGTATTGCAATTTACCTCAATTATAAGTATAATTGAAATACAAATGTATGTCAAGAAAATGAAATGTGTTTATTAGGAATATCGGGCAAGTTTGTAAGATTTAATAAACAAGTTAACCGAATTCTGCCCGTGTCGTGGCAGACGGGGATTTTGTTTCCCGATAAAAATAGTTTTTTGAGGACAATATGTTTAAAGTTACTGTTATTGACGGAAAACAGAATATTGTGACGGAATGCGAGGACGGCGCTCTGCTGTCCACGGTGCTTGACGCCTGCGGAGTGAACATTGCCCACCCCTGCGGCGGCAGAGGCATCTGCCGTAAATGCAGAGTCAGGGTAAACGGCGCGGATGAGCTTTCCTGCCGTTACGAAATACACTCCGATATTGTCGCCGAGGTTTATTCCGGCGGGGAAACTTCCTTTAAAAGCGGCGGAGAAACGGCGGATGACGTCTTTTTCTGCCTCGATATCGGCACCACCGCGGTCGCTCTCTCGCTTTGCGCCTTCCCCGACGGCAGGGAAATCGCGTCGGCGGTCTTTGACAATCCGCAGAGACAGTACGGAGCCGACATCATGTCACGAATTTCATACTGCTCTGAGAACGGACCGGGCAGGCTCAATTCCGTTCTGATTTCCCGTCTTAACACGGAGATTGAAAAACTGCTCCGTTCGGCAGGCAAAGACAGAACAGAAAAACTGTTTGCCGCCGGCAACACAACGATGCTTCACCTGTTTCTTAATAAAGACTGCTCGTCACTCGGAGCCGCTCCCTACACTCCCCTTTTCCTTGACGGGCAGAATATCGGCGGCGCCGAATGCGGGATTGAGAAGGTCGGCGAAATCATAACCCTGCCCTGCATCGGCGCGTTTATCGGCGCGGACATTGTTTCAGGACTCGGTTACATAAGCAAACGCGCAACAGGTTATTCTCTCTTCGCGGACCTCGGAACGAATGCCGAAATCGCTCTTTTTGCCGGAGATAAAATCCTCTGCGCCTCAGCCGCGGCAGGTCCGTGCTTTGAGGGGGCGAACATCTCGTGCGGAATGAGTGCGAAAGACGGAGCAATCTGCGCATACCATGAGGACGGCAGTTTCTCCGTTATCGGCGGCGCGAAGCCGGAGGGTATATGCGCCACGGGACTTATTGATATTATTTCAGTGCTGCTTGAAAAGAACATAATCGAGGAAAGCGGATACACCGCCTTTGAAAAATACGAAATCACAGAGAATATTTATCTCTCCCGTGAGGATATCAGACAGTATCAGCTCGCGAAATCCGCGGTCAGAACCGCCATGACTGTGCTGGTCTCTGCGGCGGGAATAACATTTGATGATGTTGAAAGATTCTTTGTCGCCGGAGGTTTTTCGGAAAAACTGAATATGAAAAACGCCG
>JAFWRV010000090.1 GCA_017519685.1 Clostridia bacterium | reverse complement strand
GCGGCAGAGCGGTTCACGGCATCGAAGATTCCCCAGAGAACCGAAACGGGAACAGTGAGAAGCCGTATTGTTTTCGGCTTTTTCATCCAGAGTGAAACCGTTGAGAACGATGTGCCGATAACAGGCAGCAGACTCAGCGGACTTTCCCAGGTTATAATGCCGATAATAACCGTTATGACGATAAAGATAACGGGCCAACCCATCCATTGAGTCCATTTATATTCTTCTTTTTTGAGAAAAAGTATGCTTCTTACGACCTGCATCGCGTTAATCGCGGCGCCTGTCGGATTTTTAAGCAGAATAAAATGCAGGGTCCAGATTGCCGTTACCAATATCTGAAAAATCAGAATCTTTTTTCTGTCCTTCTGCTGAAAACATATCACGGCGGAAATCATGGCAATAAAACCCATTATCTGCGCCGCGCACATAAGCGGAGAGGAAAAAAGACTTTCGAAATATTCTTTCATTTTTTCACCGTTTTCTACAAAATATGCAGAGATTATATCACAGCAAAAACGCTTTTGCAAGATAAAGTGAAAACAGTGAAAATAAAAAATGTGAATCAGTGAAAAACAGAAAATAATTATTTTAAATTATATTGAAGAATCAATATTTTCACGGCTTTTATTATTCACGGATAATGAACAAATAATACTCATTACACAATGCATAATGAAATGAATAATTAATAATTAATAATGAATAATTGAGGGTCGCTGCGCTCCTATTTATAATAATGGTTTCTTAGAGTTTGGCCCTCTCCGAGATCGGAGAGGGTGCCCGAAGGGCGGGTGTGGCGAAACATAATAATGGGGCCCCCGAAAAGTCCGACAGACTTTTTGGGGAGAGGAGGAGCAGCGGAGTGATTGAGAGCCCGTGTAAACAGATTTGTCAAGACACGGGCGCAAGAGATACGTAGCTTGTGACGACGTAGCGAAGCGACCCTCGATTAAGCATTAAGCATTATGAATTATGCATTGAAAAAAACAGTTCCACGGGAAACCGTGGAACTGTTTTTACTTAAACTTTTACTGAACATAGCCGCCTACGGTCAGAAGGAATCCGCCGAACTGCGCGCCGAATTCGGGGCCGCCGTCCATGATTATCCTGCCGCTCTTTGTAGCATCGAGCATATCGTCGGTGCCGAGCAGTGTGCCGAGCGCGCTCTTGAATGAATCAAAACGCAGCGTAAAGAAAGGCATCGCTCTCTTGTATTCTCCCCTGCCTGCCTTTGAGTGACCCGCTTTTATTCTGATAAACGCGGATACCTCGGGGTGATCGTTTACAGCGAGCGCATAAACTCTGTCGGGGCTCTTTGAAGTCCATGCGTGAACTTCATCGTGACCCTGTTTATTGAGTGTGCTTATGCCGCTTGTAAGCAGATAAAAGAAACATTTGACCATGAGTCTCTGGGTTTCCTCATCTTCGGGAGCCTCTTTTGCGGTGAGCAGTGAGCTCATCTTGAGAAGCACCATCATAAATGAAAGGAAGAGGCCGGGTTTCTTTGTAATGCCGTGCATTTTGGGAAGAGTTTTGGGGCCTATCGAGCCCTTGAAAAACGCGTTCATCTGCTCAACGCTCTTGAATTCGAGCTCTATGTCGGTATGCTCTTTATCACTGACCTTGTCGGCGTGAACCACCCATTCACCGGAATTAATAATGAAGTGAGTGGCGAATTTTCCGTCGGGAGCTTCGGGATCATCCGCGCTTATCTGGATAACCGCGTGAGCGTGCTCAAACTTTTTCGCGAGATCGGGCACATCGCAGGCTATCGTTTTCATAAGAGGAAGAGCGGCGCAGAGAAACAGTTTATTGGTAAACATATCGTCTCTTGAAGCCATATATATCAATCCTTCCGTGTTTCCTTAAAATTTACGGGAATATTAATATTCGTCATCCCAGTCGTTATCTTCTTCAAAGTCTTTATTCATGACTTCACGAACCGAGGCGATGATGCCGTTTGCATCAATGCCGGCGTCTGCCATGATATCTTCCTGAAGACCTATCATTGCGAAGCCCTTGTGACCGAGCATCTTGAAAGCGCAGGCCTTGCCGCTGTCAACAACAACCTCCGCAACTGCCGAGCCGAGACCGCCGGTAACAAGGTGATCCTCAACCGTGATGATTCTTCTGGTTTCAAGCACTGCCTTGAGAATGGCGTCTTTGTCGATGGGTTTGATTGTGTGCATATTGAGCACTCTCACGCTCAGACCGTCCGCGTTCTTTAAGAATTCGGCGGCTTTCTTTGCCTGAGCTACGCATGAGCCGCAGGCGATGACGGTGATATCCGTGCCCTCATTGATTGTAACCGCTTTGCCGACCTCAAAACCGTAATCCATGTTATCATAGAGAACGAGGTCGAAACCGCGGTTGATTCTGATATAGAAGGGACCTTCGGTGTTATACGCCGCGTTGACCGCGTTCGCGGTCTCAAATCCGTCGGCGGGAACAATAACCGTAAGGTTGGGCATCGCTCTTGTGATAGCGAGGTCGGTGATGGCGTGATGCGTTGAACCCGCCTGACCGAAGGATGTGCCCGAATGGGTGGCGACTATCTTGGCATTGACATTCTGATAGCAGATGTCGGTGTGAAGCTGGTCGCAGGCTCTCATTGAGCAGAATGCCGAGAAACCCGAAACGAAGGGAATAACGCCGGCTCTCGCCATACCTGCGGCTACGCCGAACATATCCTGCTCCGCTATACCGACATTGATAACTCTTTCGGGGCAGACCTTAAGTACATCGCCGAGCTTGGTCGATTTCGCAAGGTCGGCTGTGATGGCGACGACCTTGGGATCATTCAACATAATATCTGCTATTGCCTTGCCGTAAATTTCGGCGGTGGCAACTTCGGTCTGGTCTATTGCGTTATAAACAAATCCGCCTGCCATAATTATTCAGCCTCCTTTTCTACGCGAGCTACACGGTCTGCGTAATACTGATCAAGTTCCGCCTTGTATTTTTCGAAGGTGGGATCGTCAATTGCCATATAGTGGCAGTGATAATCGCCCTGAACACTGAGAATGCCGGCGCCCTTGAGTGTATCCATAAGGATGCAGGTGGGTGCCTGCGCCTCTTTGGAGCGCTCTATTGCGACATCAATCGCGTCGCAGAGCTCTTTGATATTGTTGCCGTCAACGCAGATGGTGTTGAAGCCGAATGATGTGAGCTTATCGGCGAGCGGCTCAAGAGCCATAACTTCCTCTGTGGGACCGTCTATCATATTGTGGTTTCTGTCAACAAAGACAATGCAGTTTGAAAGCTTGTACTGATTCATGGTCATAAAAGCTTCCCAGTTTGAGCCCTCGTCAAGCTCGCCGTCGCCTGTTACCACATAGGTGAGGTAATCCTTGCCGAGGATTCTTGCCGCGAGAGCGGTGCCTGCGGCTATCGAACAGCCGTGACCGAGTGAGCCGGTTGAAGCGTCAACGCCTACAACTTTATTTGAGTCAAGGTGCATTCCCATTTTTGAACCGGAAAGGTTGAATGTCTTGAGCATTTCGGGATCGTTGAATCCCTTGTCGCAGAGTACGGGAGCGTAAGCGATGGCAGCGTGTCCTTTTGAAAGGATGAATCTGTCTCTGTCTTCCCACTTGGGCTCGTCAACCTTGATGTTGAGATATTTGTGATAAAGAACTGTCAGAAGGTCAAGAACTGAAAGACCGCCGCCGAGATGGCCGCTGCCCGCCCAGACTGTGGTCTGGAGAGTAAGGTGGCGGAGCTCATGGGCTTTCTTTTCAAGATCAAGCCATTCTTGTTTTGTTAATGCCATGGGAAATTCCTCCTTTATATTTCATATTGAAGCGGGTGTAACCGCAGAATTACCGTTAACCGAGTTCCGGATGATTCTTCTTGACCGCGTGGAATGCTTCCTCTGCGATTTCAAGGGTTGTCTTGATATCTTCCTTAGTGAGCGAAGCGTTGATGAAATGGTTGTGATGCGAAGCAAAGAAGGCGCCTCTGTTGACGCATTCCGCAATCCATTCCTGATGAAGGAAGAGCGAATCATCGTTTGCTATTCTCATATAGAACAGAGCGGGAGCGCCGGAAACAACGAGGTCGAAACCGTTGTTTGCCGCGGCTTCCTTGAGGCCTTCGGTAAGCTCAGTGCCGAGTTCGCGGAAAAGCTTGGGAGTATCGAGCTTCTTCATCTTGTTGATGCAGGCGATACATGCGGCAAACGGAACCGAGCTCATCCAGTATGAGCCGGTGTATGAAAGTGACGAAGCGGCATCCTTGAGGAATTCTTTACCGCAGAAAGCGGACATATTGTAGCCGTTTGCGAGGGCTTTGCAGAAGCAGATAAGGTCAGCTTCAAATCCGAAGAAATGGTCGGAGCCGGCAAGGTCAAGACGGAAACCTGCGCGGACATCGTCGATGATAAGAACGACATTATTGTCGGTGCAGAGTTTTCTTACCTGCTTCCAGGTGTTTTCCTTCGGGAATTTGTTATCGTAGAAATTACCGTGGTCATAGGGCTGAGCGATAACGGCGGCAACGTCGTCATCCTCTTCGAGAATCTTTCTCAGACCCGCGATATCGTCCCAGTCGATATAAATATTGTTTTTGACATCCTCGGGAGTTACGCCGGGATAGTCAATCTTCTGAACCATCGGGGAAACGCCGTGATAGAAACCGTTGAAGAAAATAAGCTTTTTCTTGTGGGTATGGGCGCGGGCGGTGAGAATCGCTCCCTGGGTCGCGTCGTTACCGTTTTTCGCGAAGAACGCCCAGTCGGCTGAAGCGACGGTGTCAACAAGAAGTTCGGCGCATTCAACCATTACCTTGCCGGGTATGGTTGTGCAGTTGCCGAGTTTGAGCTGAGCGAGAGCGGCGGCGTCAACATCGGGGTCGTTGTAGCCGAGAACGTTGGGACCGTAAGCGCACATATAGTCGATATATTCGTTACCGTCAACGTCCCAGATATGTGAGCCCTGCGCTCTTTCGGAGAACTTGGGCCAGCGGTTTACGGGAATGAACTGACCTTCGCCGGGGCCGAGGTGACCGTAAATACCGGCGGGGATAACATTCATCGCTCTCTCGAAAAGAGCATTGGATTTATCTGTTTTGAAGCAGGGATATTTTGTTTTCTTTGCGGCCATTTTCATATCCTCCTTATGCAAGATACAGAGAAACTCTGTCAAGAATTCTGTTTACGTTGTCAAGCATACCGTTGAGACCGTGCATACCGACACTGCCGTTGCCGATGCAGTTCATGGCGTTTACTCTGCCGCCGAAAAGAGCGTTCGCTGTTTCAAAATCGGCAAACTCCATCTGGCAGCGGTATTTCTCGGGCTTTCTCTTATAGCAGAGCAGATGATGGTCCTTGCAGGCAATCTCGACCGCGGGACCGTCTTTGATTGAAATCATTATACTGCCGTCAACAATGTGAGAAGCGGAGAATTTACCGATTTCATCCTGATTTCCGACCTGCGCTATCGCGACGCCGACAACATAGAGAGTAAGCTCTGTGTTGATTCTCATAAATGCGGGATCCTTCAGGTCTTCTTCCGTCGGTCTCATATATTTATTGAGAATATCGGTAAGCGTGGTGAAATCCTTGAGAAGAAATCCGATATGTGTGAAGCCCTTTGAGGGAATCGGAGTAACCGTTCCGTCGATAAGGCCGTTAAACTTCTCGCATGTCGCGAAGGGAAGTTTAACATCGCATTTGCCGCAGCCCTGGTCCATTCTGCACTTGCCGTTATAGAAAGTGAGAGTTGCTTTGGGGCCGCCTTTTACATCGAAGCCGATGGAAAGGGGCTTCTTATTGGTAAGCGCCTCACTTGCTTCGGGAACAAGATCACAGAGGTTTTCAAGAGCGCCCAGTACAGCATAAAGATTAATATATGCGAGGGTTTTCTGGTCTGTCATATTATTTCCTCCTGTTTTGCATCACCGATAGAGCGACACAATAATATTAAAGTAATTTTATCAAATATATTAGTCAATGTCAACAAAATGTATAGATTTTTAATAAAAAATATGTTAAAAATAAAATAATTTTTACATATCTGCAAAAAGACGGCACATCCGCGCTTCATCTGCTCAAATGTGCCGCAAAAAGATTTTATCCGCTTTTTTATTTTTCGTATTTTTCAACGAACAGTCTGATGATTTCCGCCGCCGCTGCCGCCGCCTGAGGCAGAAACTGAGCGTAATCCATGTGAGAAGAACCGTCCGCGCAGTCGCTGATTGCCCTGATAACACCGAAAGGAACTTTGTTGCAGAAGCATGTGTGAGCGATCGCCGCGCCTTCCATTTCACAGGCGCAGGCATCAAACTGAGCGACAATTTTATCCTTCTTTTCCGCGGAGGCGACAAACTGGTCCCCGCTTGCTATCCTGCCGGTGATAGCTTTGAAACCTCCGATACCCGAGGCGCATTCAAAAAGAAGGGAGCTTACGTATTTATCCGCCGGAAAATATACCGTGTCGATACCCGATATAAATCCGGGAGGGTCTCCGAGAGCGGTTGTGTCCATATCGTGCTCGACGAGCGAATCCGCGATTACGGTATCGAGAATGCCCGCCTTATCCGAGAGCGAGCCGGCGACACCGGTGTTGATTATACAGTCGGGGCTGTATGCCATTATCATTGTCTGGGCGCACATCGCCGCGGCAACCTTGCCGATACCGCAGACCGCGGTGACGATTTCCTTTCCGTTGAGAGTTCCGGAAACGAAAAGAGTGCCGGCAATCTGTTTTTCCGATTTGTTTTGAATCAGAGAGTCGATTTTTTCTATTTCGATTTTCATCGCGCCTATAATGCCTATCATTTTTTATCCCCCTTTGCGGATTTGAGAATATTATAACGGACAGCCGTCAAATATGCAATGAAATAAAATAAATATTCCGCTATTTATTGACTTAAAATAATTTATATGATAATATAAAATATATATTTTATAATGGGGGTATATATGGTCCTTGATTACATCACATGGGCATTAATCGGAGTAACGCTGATTTTGCTTATAATTGTTCTTATACGGCAAAGCAGGTCCGACCCCGGAGAAAGCAAAAGACAGATTGACGAAATCAGCCGCAAGGTTGCGGGATTCGGAGAAACCGTCAACAATGAATTTGAGCGCTCGAGGCGTGAAAACGCCGCAAGCCAGGCGGCGATGAGAGAGGAAACCGCAAGGTCGGTGAACAATGTTGCCGCCAGGATGGAGCAGATGCGGACCGACAATTCCGAAAGGGCGGCGGCTCTCGAAAAAATGATGATACAGTCGCTGAGCGAAATCAAACTCAACGATGCCGAGCAGAGCGAGAAGCAGACGAGGATGCTCTCCGAATCGGTAGAAAAAATGCGTCAGAGCAACGAGAAAAAACTCGAGGAAATGAGAACGACGGTTGACGAAAAACTGACCGCCACCCTTTCAACCCGGCTCGAGGCGTCGTTCAGAACGGTTTCCGACAGACTTGAGAGCGTCAACAAGTCCCTCGGCGAGATGAAGGAGCTCTCAACAGGAGTCACGACGAATGTCACCGCGCTCAACAGGGTGCTGACCAATGTCAAAGCGAGGGGCACCTGGGCGGAGGTTCAGCTCGGCGCGATTCTCGACCAGACAATACCCGGTATGTACGAAAACAATTTCGTCTGTGTGCCCGGTTCACAGGACAGAGTGGAGTTTGCCGTTAAAATTCCGTCGGGCGACGGGATTACCGCCTATCTCCCGATTGACTCAAAGTTTCCGATGGAGGATTATATACGGCTCTGCGACGCGGCTGACGCGGCGGATTCCGCGGCGCTCGAAGCGGCAAGAAAGACGCTCGAGGCAAGGGTGCTCAGCGAGGCGAAATCAATTTCAAAATATATCAACGTTCCGGTTACCACACCCTACGCTATAATGTATCTTGCCACCGAAGGGCTGTATGCCGAAATAACGGCGGCGCGCTCGGGAATCGCCGAGAGAATACAGAGAGAATACAGCGTTATGATTGCCGGACCTTCAACCGTTACCGCCCTTCTAAATTCCCTTTCGCTCGGCTTCCGCGCGGTTGCCATAAACGAAAAGGCAAACGAGGTCAGAATTCTTCTGGGCGCGGCAAAACAGCAGTATGACATATTCGGAAATCTTATCCGCAAGGCGAGAAAGAAAATCGATGAGGCGGGAAAGACCCTTGACGACGCGGACAAGAGAAATAACATTATATTGAAAAAATTAGGAAAAGCGGAATTAATCGACGGCGCCGAAGCCGGTGATATTCCCGGACTGACCGGTCCGGCAGAAACAGAGATTAAGGAGGAAGATTAATGAAAGACCCCAAAGAAATTTTAGCTCAGATGACTCTTGAGGAAAAGGCCGCTATGTGTGACGGCGGAGACTACTGGCATCTCCAGGAGATGGAGAAATACGACATACCCGCTGTAATGGTCTGCGACGGACCTCACGGACTGCGCAAGAAGGATTACAGCAAGAAGGGCTCGAGTCTTGAGTGCTCTGTTCCCTCAATCTGCTTCCCGACGGCGGCGTCAACAGCGGCGTCATGGGACCCCGAACTGGTCAACAGAATGGGTGTCGCTCTCGGAAAGAAATGTCTCAAGGAGGAGGTCGGCGTTCTGCTCGGCCCCGGCATCAATATGAAGAGAAGTCCCCTGTGCGGAAGAAACTTCGAGTATTTTTCAGAGGACCCCGAGCTTGCCGGAGAGATGGCGGCAGGTCTTATCAACGGCGTTCAGAGCCAGGGAGTCGGAACCTCTCTCAAGCATTTCGCGGTCAACAGTCAGGAAACCCGCAGAATGACCGTCAACGAGGTCGTTGACGAGAGAGCGCTGCGTGAAATATATCTGCGCGGATTTGAAATTGCCGTCAAAAAGGCGCAGCCCTGGACGGTTATGAATTCATATAACAAGATTAACGGTTTCCACGGTTCGGAAAACAAACATACCCAGACCGAAATCCTCAGAGACGAATGGGGTTTCCGGGGCGCGATAGTCAGCGACTGGGGCGCGGTCAACAACAGAGTTCTCGGCATGAAGGCGGGCAACGATATTGAGATGCCGTCGTCATTCGGCTCGGGAACAAAGAAGATAATCAACGCCGTCAAAGACGGCTCGCTTGATGAAGCGGTTGTTGACGAGAGAGTTCTCAACATACTCAACCTCATCAAAAAGGCGGTTGACAACTCAAAGAAGGATTATCCCTATAATGACATTGACGATCAGCCCCTTGCGAGAGAGATCGCCGGAAAATCAATGGTGCTTCTCAAAAACGAAGGCGGCATTCTTCCCCTCGCGAAGGATAAGAAGATTGCCGTGATAGGCGATATGGCAAAGAATCCGAGATATCAGGGCGCGGGTTCATCACAGATTAATCCGACCAAAATAGATAACGCTTACGACGAGCTTGCGGCGCTCGGATTCAATATCGAATACGCTCAGGGTTATGAGCGCTCAATCAAAAAAGAGAAAAAGAATCCTCCCCTCATCAAAGCGGCCGCGGAGCTTGCCGCGAAATGTGACATAGCCGTGGTATTTGTCGGCCTTACAGACGATTTCGAGTCAGAGGGCTTTGACAGACAGCACATGAATATGCCCGCCTCCCACAACACGCTTGTGGAAGAGGTTGTAAAGGCAAATCCGAATACCGTTGTTGTTCTCACGGGCGGTTCACCCGTTGAAATCCCCTGGAACGGCAAGGTAAAGGCGATTCTCAATTCCTATCTCGGCGGCCAGGCGGGCGGCGGAGCGGTCGCGGATATTCTTTCCGGCAAGGTCAATCCCTCCGGCAAGCTTCCCGAAACCTATCCTCTTACCTATGACGATACGCCGGCGAGAAACTACTATCCCGGAAATCCCGCTTCTGTTGAGCACAGAGAGAGCATTTACATCGGATACAGATATTATGAAAAGGCAAACAAGGCGGTTCTCTATCCGTTCGGACACGGCCTTTCCTACACAACGTTTGAATACAGCGATATAAAGCTTGACAAAACCGAAGCCGGTGAAAACGACACGGTAACCGTTTCGTTCAAGGTTAAGAACACGGGCGCCGCGGCAGGCGCGGAAGTCGCGCAGATTTATGTCGCTGATAAAGAGAGCACCGTTTTCCGTCCCGTAAAGGAACTCAAGGGCTTCAGAAAAGTATTCCTTGAGCCCGGCGAGGAGAAGGAAATCTCGGTTGAGCTCGGAAAGAGAGCGTTCGCGTTCTACAATGTCGCGGTTAATGACTGGACGGTTGAAAGCGGAGACTTTGATATCATTGTCGGCGCATCGAGCGCGGACATCAGACTCACCGCGACCGTTAAAATCAACGCCGCCGAGGTTGAAATCCCCGATTATTCAAAAACCGCGCCCGCTTACTTCACAGGCGATGTACAGAATGTTCCCGACGATCAGTTCAAAGCCGTTTACGGCAGCGAGCTGCCTCCTTCGGATTATTCGCCCGACGCTCCCGTAACAATCGCGGACAGTTTCGAAAGCGCGAGACGCAAGAAGAACGGACAGAAGATGTTTAACCTTCTTAAGACATTTATCCCCGAAGGATTCGCCCAGGCAATCGCGTTCCAGGTGCCCATACGCAGTTTCATCAGTATGAGCGGCGGAGTATTCAGCGAGAGCATGGCGGAAGGACTCTGCAAACTCCTCAACGGAGAAAAGGGCGGATTAAGACAGATACTGAAGGGAATTCCGGCGGCAATCAAGGGAGTCGGACCTCTTCTTAAACAAATCTGAGAAAGAAGGACTTTGAGATGAAGAAAAGCATTCTGCTGAAGCTTACGGCAACAGTTTTGTGCTTCGCGCTGCTCGCGGCGTTTCTGCCTCTCGCGGTAAGCGCCGAAGAAAGCACGATACATATCGGAGTATTTTCCGATGTTCATTATTTTGCCGACGCCGTAAAGGGAAACTTCTGTGACGCGTATAAAGAGTTTACCTATCTGAAGAATAAGGAATACGCCGAAAACAACGCCTTGCTCGGCAACGCCCTTCAGGGAGTTGAAACCGTGCTTAAACAGGCGGAGGAGGAAAAAGCGAATTTCCTTCTTATTCCCGGCGACCTTACCAAAGACGGCGAGATAGAGTGCCATATCGAGCTTGCTCAGAAGCTTGAGGCGTGGCAGGCGAGAACCGGAATTCCCGTATTTGTCACAAACGGAAATCACGATATCAACAATTCCAACGTGACGACTTTTGTCAACGGAAAAAAGGAGCAGGGAACAAAGACCTCTCCCGAGCAGTTCCGTCAGATTTACGCGAATCTCGGTTTTGACAAGGCAGACGCTTTCTTCACTCCGAAGGGATATCCCGAAGCAAAGGGCGGTATGCTTTCCTATGCCGCGGACCTCGGAACGGGTTTCAGGCTGATAGTTGTCGATACCAGCATGTACAGTGAAGACAACGGCGCTCCCGGAAACGAGCATCTCACCGACGGATGCGTCGGCGACGCTCTGCTTGAATGGGTTTGCGACCAGGCAAAGCAGGCAAAGAAGAACGGCAGAGAGCCGATCGTTATGCAGCACCACAATCTTGTTCAGCACATGGATATTGAGGAGGCGACATTTTTCGCCTTTGTTCTCAGGGACTGGGAGAGAATCTGCGATTTCTACGCAGACGCCGGAATCCACTATGTTTTCACCGGTCACCTTCACGCGAGCGACACCGCTTCCTATGTCAATGACAACGGCGAGAGAATAACCGATATCCTTACCCCGACGCTGACGGGCTATCCGAATTATTTCAGAACGGTTGACCTTACGACCGATATGAGAAGCACCCGTCTTGATATGACGAATTACGACATTGACGATGAAAGACTCGGACTCGGAGAGATTACCACCGATTTCGGGGAAACAATCGCAAGACCTTATAAATACACATCATCCTATGAGCAGACCTTCGGAAACGACATCGGTGATTTTGTTGAAAGACTGCTCACCGACCTTGTCAAAAATTATTTCACTCAGATTTCCGAAGCGGGCGGAATTATTCCGTTCCTCAAAACAAAGGATATCGACGTTGAGGAGCTGCTTATCGGATTGATCGGCACAAACGGAATATCCGTTGCCGGTCAGGATATACTGACTGTCAGAACCAACGCGATGGGGCTCATCCGCGATATCGACAGCCAGATACTGGAAAAATATATCAATAAACCCGAGGAGACACTCGCGAAGGTCATGACGCTTGTCAGGAAACTGCTCGCGTTTGAGGTCAGCACATATCCGAACACCTACAACTGCGAGAAACTCGATGTTAAGAATACGGGAAAACCCTGCACCATCGGCGAATACGCAACCACCGCCCTGCTCCTCTATTACGGCGGAGACGAGAACATAATCGGTCAGAAAGGTTATGAGTTCGCGGAGGACGCGCTCAGGAGATTTGACAGCGGCGAAACAACCGAGAAGCTGTTTAATCTGATTATTGAGGTCGTGGTAAAGGACCTTGCAGAAAATATCATTCTCAAGGATATCAATCTCAATCCCGGCGCGCTGTTCCCCGACGGAACGGTATTCAGCATGCTCGGAAAGCTTCTTCAGCTCATCACCGTTCAGATTTTCGGCGGAGACAACAGTCTGCTTTAACATCGTTGAGTCTGTTCTTTCGATTGATCTTGTTCCGGAAAAATACAGTTCAATTGAAAACATACTCGACACCCTTCTTCTTAAGAAGTATTTCACAAAGAGTCAGTATGAGGCATGGGGCGCCACGATTTCGTGGATGATAAGCACGCTTGTGTTTGATAATAACCCCGAGCCGCAGTTTGATAATAACATCACGATAACATATTCCGGAGCGGAAGAGGTTGAAGCGACAAAAGCAAACTGCAGACTGCCCGCGAATACAGTTTTGAATCTCGGAGAGGATTCCCTGACGGAAAGAACCGTCACCTGGTACACCAAATACAGCATTGAGGACAGCGATATTGAGCTTATCGAGGCGGATAAGGAACCCCGGTTTACCGGAAAGGCGACAAAAGGAAGCGGCATTGCTTCTGCCGCCGAAATCTGCCCGAGAGCTTATCCCGGAGCGGACCTCGGAGTTTTCGCTTTCCTTCCTTTCTATAAAGACTATGTCAAACACACCGTAACTCTAAGCGGGCTGAAACCCGGAAAGACCTATTACTACCGTGTCGGCAGCGAGGAGAGAAACTGGTGGAGCGATACGGGCAGCTTTACGCTTCCGGGCGGCAAAGATGAGGCGTTCACCTTCATCGGGATTGCCGACCCCTCGGCGCAGAGAGCGAGCCACTTTGAAAATTTTGCCGGAATTATGGATGCCGCGACGAAGCTTTATCCCTCGGCGGGATTCACCGTTTCAACCGGAAGCCAGGTTGATTACGGACTGAACGTCAAGCAGTGGAAGAATTTCTTCAATTCAACCGACACCTTCCTCAATCTTCCGTTTATGCCCGCGGCGGGAACAGGCGAAAACAAAGAAGCGGCGATAAAAACGAATTTCACCCTGCCCGGAGTGCCCGAGCAGGATGAGGAAACAGGAACATATTATTCATACGATTACAATAACGCGCATTTCACCGTGCTGAACACAAACGATATCACCGATGACAAGCTCGGAGATGCCCAGCTTGACTGGATGAAGAAGGATATAAGCTCCTCAGACGCAAAGTGGAAGATACTTGTCCTTCACAAGTCGGTTTACTCGGTCGGTGAAAACTTTGATGACGACGATGTCAAGTCGCTGAGGAACCGTCTCGGGGCGCTGCTTCCGTATCTCGGAGTTGACCTTGTCCTTTCGGGGCAGGACGGCGTTTATTCGAGAACGCTGCCCATGAGCGCAAACTGCGTGATTCCCACAGCGGCAGAGGAAGAAACATATAACGGTCAGACATATAAAATGCTGGCAGACCCGAAGGGAACGGTTTACGCCGCTCTCGGGCGCGCCGGAGTCTCGGAATTTGAGCAGGCGGCTCCCAAGGACACCGCCAAATCGTTCCCGGAACCCGAATGTGTCATAAGCGATAACACGCGGATGTTTGCGGCGGTCACCGTTGACGGAGACAAGCTGTATTACAGCGCGTATCAGGTCAAGGACGGCGAAGCAAAGCTCGCCGACTCCTTCGGAATTTCAAAAGCAGAAAGCAGACCCGCCGTAAAGGACAGCACCGGTATTATCGGAACTTTGCTTTCGGAAATGAATACCGGCTTCCTGTGGCAGCTGCCCAATTTCATTCTTAAAATTTTATCGCCTGTGATTATATTCATCAGTAAAATCTTTTAAACATCAATTCCGCGGATACGGCGGGTAACCGTGTCCGCGGAGAAGGCAGGGCTGAAGTTATGAATAAAGTACCGTTGAGAGAAAAAATCGGATACGGAGTCGGAGCGATAGGACTTGACCTGAGTTACGGTCTGTTTTATTCCTATCTGTCGCTGTATCTTACAAACGCGCTTAAAATAAGTCCGCTGTTTCTGCTGATTCTTGCCCCTCTCGCGAGAATATGGGACGGAATCAATGACCCGATGATGGGCTCCGTTGTTGACAGGACCAAAACGAGGATGGGAAAATACCGTCCGTGGATTCTGACAGGTGCGGTTCTCAACGCGATTGTGCTTTCTCTTCTTTTCAACAACCCCGGCTTTTCAGAAGGGTCCGTCTGGGTTTATGTCTATGTCGCCGTTTTCTATGTTCTCTGGGGAATGACAAATACGCTTGCCGATATTCCGTTCTGGAGCATGGTACCGTCATTCGCGACCGAGGAAAAGGACAGAAACCTTGTTTCGACAATAGCGAGAACTTTTTCGGGACTCGGTCAGGGAATAGTCGCGATATTCACCTCGATTATCGTGGCGTATTTCGGAGGAGTCGCGGGCAGCGACCTTGATGAAATGGAGTCATCGGCGCTGAGCACCGGTTTCGGAAAATGGAGCATCATTTCCGCCGCCGCCCTCATTTTCTTTGCTTTCATCTGCGTTGCCTCAACAAAGGAGAGAAACGTTGTTATATCCGGAGATGAAAAATTCTCCCTTCGCAAGGCGCTCGGAATAATCCGCAAAAACGACCAGCTTCTGACCTTCATGCTTTTCGCGATGATTTCAAACTGCGGTTACTATATGACCTCGGGAATAAGCTCATATTATTTCCTCCAGGTCAGAGGCGACCTCACGCTTCAGTCAAAATTCAATCTGCTCGGCTCTGTCGGCTCGATTGTTTCGATACTTGTCATACCTGTCTGCGGAAAGTTCATGTCCAACCGAGCCACTTACAGATTCTCCCTGACGGTGGCAACGGCGGGTTATATAGGAATGGCGCTCGTCGGCTATGTGCTCGGCGGAAATGTAATCGCTCTCGGAATCTGCTTCCTGATTGCGTCTGTCGGTATCGGCAGTATGTTTGTCAACCAGACTGTTATGCTCGCCGATATTGTTGACTACGGCGAATACAAACTCGGAGTAAGAAACCAGAGCTTAACCTTCTCGATGAAGGGATTTCTTCAGAAAATGGCATATACCCTTCAGTCAATCATTATGTACTCGGCTTTCGTCGCGACGAAATACGACTTCAGCAAGGGAGTCAGCAAGGCGGTTGTCAATGAGGCGGCAAACAGCGCCATCACTTTTATGATGTTTATTGTGCCGCCTGTAATGCTTATCATTTCACATATTATTTTTGCGGGTAAATACAAGATTTACGGCTCCTTCAAGAGAGAAGTCCTTGATGCCGTTATCAGAAAAAGAGAGGAAATGGCTGAATAATGTCAACTAATACCAAAAATCTGATTTTCAGAACATTTGTTGAGATTCTCGGAGAAAAACCTTTTGACAAAATAACCGTGCGCGATATAGTCGAGAGAGCGAATGTCAACCGTAACACCTTCTACTATTATTACAGCGACATTTATGAGCTGCTCGAGGAGATGTTCACGCGCGAATTCACCGAAATGGTCGCCGAACACCGCAACGGCTTCCGCTGGCTGGTGGGATTTTCAAATCTGCTGACGACTGCTTACAACAACAAAAAAATCATCAACAATATCTGCGCGTCGAGAAGCTATGAGTATCTCGAAAACTATATGTTCAAATCCTGCAAGATTATTCTTTCGGAATTCATTCACGAAATATCCGAGGGAAGGAATATCTCCGAGGATATTGTTGATTTCACGGCGTCGTTTTATATGTACGCGATAATCGGAACTCTTTCGGAATGGTTCAGAACGGGTATGTATGAAACGCCCGACAATATGCTTAAGAAATTCATGGTTGTGTTTGAAACAATCATCCCGACCATGATGAGAACCCAGAGGCAGATAAAAAATGACAGCTCTGATAAATGACGGCAGCATTCTGGTCTGTGTCAAACCGGCGGGAATAATGAGTCAGAAGGCGGAAGGAAACGGACCGTCGGTTCAGGACAGTTATCCGGATACCGAGCTGTTCACGGTTCACCGTCTTGACAGGGAAACGGGCGGAGTAATGGTCTTTGCGGAAAATTCCGCCTGCGCCGCGGCGCTTTCGGAGCAGATAAGGCAGAATAAATTTGAAAAAAGATATTTTGCCGTGCTGAAGGGAAAGCCGGAAGCGGAAGAGGGAATTCTTGAGGACCTGCTGTTCAGGGATAAGCAGAAGAACAAGACCTTCGTTGTCAAAAGGGAGCGCAGGGGAGTCAGAAAAGCGTCGCTTGAATACAGAACGCTCGGCTGCGCAGAGGGTTTGACGCTGACGGAAATAAAACTTCACACCGGCAGAACGCATCAGATACGTGTTCAGTTTTCAAGCCGCGGTCTTCCTCTTTACGGGGACGGCAGGTACGGCGGCGGAGCGGGAGAGCTCGCTCTCTTTGCTTATTATCTTTCTTTTTACCATCCGATTACGGGAGAGAAAATGCGCTTCATGCACCTTCCCGACACGGATAAATACCCATGGAATCAGTTCCGGGAAATCTTAACGGAATTTAATACAGAGGACAGTTTATGATATACTTTTTTTCAGGCACGGGAAATTCATATTACGCGGCGCAGAAGCTCGCGCGGCTGACGGGCGACAAGTGCGTGAACATTGCTTCTATTTTCAAAGGAACGGTTTCTTCCGTTTCGGGTAAAAGCGATGTGACCGGCTTTGTTTTTCCGGTTTACTTTTCGGGTCTCCCCGAAATAGTGAAGAGGTTTGCCTCTCACCCGGAAATCAGGTCGCACCTCGGCTCTTATGTTTACTGCGTTATAACCTGCGGAGCAGAAATGGCCGCCGCGGATAAAAAGCTCGAAAACGCGCTCGGAAGGGAAATCGACTTCAGCATCAAGCTGAGAATGCCCGACAATTATGTTATTGCCTACGAACCCTCCGATCCCGAAACTGCAAAAGAGCGTATCAGGGAAGCGGACGCGAAACTCGATAAGATAGCGGAGGTCATAAACCAGAGGGGAAGATACAGAAACACTAATTTCAAGAAGGATTTTCTCACTGCGGTTATGTATCCGTTTTACAATCTGTTCCGCACCACGCTGCTTTTCAGGGCGGATAACAACTGCGTCGGATGCGGAAAATGCGAATCCGTCTGCCCCGACAAAGTTATAACAATTAAAAACGGAAAGCCGGTCTGGACAAAACCCAGGTGCCAGCATTGCACCGCCTGTATCAACAGGTGCCCGCAAAAGGCGATTCAGTTCGGAGTCGGCACAGGTAAAAGAGGCAGATATTATATAATGAATATAAGCGGAAACTCAGATAAGGAGGATTAAAACAATGACAGTTAAAAAACCATTCGGAACAACAGAGGGCGGAGAGCAGGTGGATCTTTTCACCATTGAGAATTCTTCGGGAACAGCGGTTGACATCATTACCTACGGCGCGACGGTCAACAGCATTTTCACAGCGGACAGAAACGGCGACAAAGCAGACATAATCATGGGTTTTGACACGATTGAGGGCCACGAGAAGCTTTCAAACTATCAGGGCATGACCGTCGGCAGATACGCCAACCGCATAGCCGACGGCAAATTCACACTTGACGGCACGGTTTATGACCTTGTCCGTAACGAGAAGGGTATCACCTGTCTTCACGGCGGCGGAGAGCTTTCTCACGCGGTCTGGAAGGCAATCATAGTTGACGATTCAAGCGTTGAGATGACTTACACAAGTCCCGACGGGGCAATGGGTTTCCCCGGAAAGGTCGATTTCAAGGTTACCTTCACGCTTTATGAGGATAATTCGTTCAAAATAGATTATTTTGCAGTCAGCGATAAAAAGACGGTTATAAATATGACAAACCACGCCTATTTCAATCTGGCGGGCAAGGGCGATATTCTCGGCCACGAGCTTATGATTAACGCCGACTGCTTCACTCCGACAGATGCGAACAGCATTCCCACCGGAGAGCTCAGAAGCGTTGAGGGAACGGCGTTTGATTTCAGAAAGCCGAAGCCCATCGGAAGGGATATCGGAGAAAATGACGAGCAGCTTATTCAGTGCAAAGGATATGACCATAATTTCTGCCTGAATGAATCCGACGGTCCCGCGGCTGTCGCCTACGATCCTCAGAGCGGAAGAGTTATGGAGGTATTTACGGACCTTCCCGGCGTTCAGCTTTACTGCGCCAATTTCCTTGACGGCACAAGAGCGGGTAAAAAGGGAGTTCCCCTTATCAAGCATTGCGGCTTCTGTCTGGAAACCCAGTTTTATCCCAACACACCGAATATGCCCGATTTTCCGCAGTGCACTTATGACGCAGGCGAGAAATATGAAAGCTCCACTGTATTCAGATTTTCGGTAAAATAAGAAATTAATAAATAATTATTTGTGAATTCACAGAATATTTATATAAGTTTATATAATTGAAAGTGAAATCAAAAAGGGGGATGTTGTCAATGGCAGAAAAAATTCTTGTGGTAGATGACGATACCAATATATGCGAATTGCTCAGACTTTATCTTGAAAAAGACGGATATGAGGTAACAATCGCGAATGACGGCGCCGACGCCGTAAAAAAATATAAAGAAATCGACCCCGATCTGATGCTGCTTGATATTATGCTTCCGAAACTTGACGGATGGCAGGTATGCCGCGAGGTCAGGAAGTTTTCGGAAAAGCCGATTATAATGCTTACCGCAAAGGGAGAAACTTTTGACAAGGTGCTCGGATTTGAACTCGGCGCGGACGACTATGTTACAAAGCCGTTTGACGCGAAGGAAATCATGGCGAGAGTCAAAGCGGTGCTCCGCAGAAGCGGCGGCCAGGCAAAGCAGAATGTCAAGGAAGTCAGATATGACAAGCTTGTTATCAACCTGACAAACTATGAGCTTATAGTTGACGGCAAGAAGGTTGACACTCCGCCCAAGGAGCTTGAGCTT
>JAFWRV010000008.1 GCA_017519685.1 Clostridia bacterium | reverse complement strand
TTGCTGGCGCTGTGATACCCCGTTGATTTATTACGCGAGAGAATCCTGGTTTATCAAGATGACCGCAGTACGTGACAATCTTGTCGCAAACAACAAGACCGTCAACTGGATTCCCGAAAGTATCGGCTCGGGACGTTTCGGCGACTGGCTTGAAAATATTCAGGACTGGGGTATATCACGTAACCGTTACTGGGGTACTCCTCTTAACATCTGGGAATGCGAATGCGGAAATGTTCATTCAATCGGTTCGATTGCCGAGCTCAAAGAGCTCAGCGATAACTGCCCGGATGATATTGAACTCCACCGTCCGTTTATCGACGAAGTTACAATCAGATGCGATAAATGCGGTAAGCAGATGAAGCGTGTTCCCGAGGTTATTGACTGCTGGTACGATTCCGGTTCAATGCCTTTTGCTCAGCATCACTATCCGTTTGAAAACAAAGACAAATTTGAGCAGCAGTTCCCCGCGAAGTTCATTTCGGAAGCTGTTGACCAGACGAGAGGCTGGTTCTATTCCCTTATGGCTATCTCAACTCTGCTGTTTGATAAAAGCCCGTATGAGAACGTTATAGTTCTCGGTCTTGTACAGGATGAGAACGGGCAGAAGATGAGCAAGTCCAAAGGAAACGCCGTTGACCCGTTTGACGCGCTTGCGAATCTCGGAGCCGATGCCATCCGCTGGTATTTCTACACGAATTCCGCGCCCTGGCTTCCCAACAGATTCCACGATAAGGCGGTTATCGAAGGTCAGCGCAAGTTTATGGGCACATTGTGGAACACTTATGCCTTCTATATTCTTTATGCGGAAATCGATAAATTCGACCCGACCAAGCATACTCTTGACTATTCGGGTCTTACAATAATGGACAGATGGCTTCTTTCCCGTCTTAATACCCTTATAAAGACAGTTGACGGCTATCTTTCATCTTATGCCATCCCCGAAGCCGCAAGAGCTCTTCAGTCATTTGTTGACGATATGAGCAACTGGTATGTCAGACGCGGCAGAGAACGTTTCTGGAAGCAGAACAGTGACGATGACAAAATCAACGCGTATATGACCCTTTATACCGCTCTTGTTACCGTTATCAAACTTGCGGCGCCCATGATTCCGTTTATGACTGAGGATATTTATCAGAATCTCGTCAGAAATGTTGACCCGTCCGCGCCCGAAAGCGTTCATCTGTGCGACTATCCCGTTGCCGATGATAAGTATATCAATAAAGAACTTGAAGCTTATATGGATGAAGTTCTTACCGTTGTTGCGCTCGGCAGAGCGGCGAGAAACAGCGCAAACATCAAAAACAGACAGCCGCTCGGCAGAATGTTTGTCGGTGTTCCGCGTGAACTTCCCGAAGAGTATCTTGAAATCGTTGAGGATGAGCTTAATATTAAGAGCGTTGAATTCGTAAATGATTCATCGTCTTATGTTTCCTACGCTTTCAAGCCTCAGCTGAAAACTCTCGGTCCCAAGTACGGCAAGCTTCTCGGCGGCATCCGCAACGCTCTTCAGAATCTTGACGGTTCCGCCGCGAAGAAAGAACTTGACACCGAAGGAGCAATCAAACTGAGTATTGACGGTAACGAGATTTCACTTGCCGCCGAAGATCTTCTTATTGAAACTGTTCAGAAAGAGGGATATCAGGCGGAGAGCGATAACGGTATTACGGTTGTTCTTGATACCAATCTTACCGATGAGCTTATTGAGGAGGGATTTGTCAGAGAACTTACCTCCAAAATTCAGGATATGCGTAAAAAAGCGGGATTTGAGGTTATGGATACGATTCAGATTTTCGTTGACGGCAACGAAAAGATTTATAATATCCTTATGGCAAATAAAGATTCCGTCTGCCGCGATGTTCTGGCTACCGCTGTTAATAAAGGAATAAGCGATACCGCTTCATTTGACCTTGATATAAACGGCGAAAAAGTTACAATGGGCGTCAAAAAGAACTGATATATAATCAGGATAATAAACCGCCCGGATATACTAATCAAGCCCCTGCATACTTGTATGGTATGCAGGGGCTCTTTTGTTATTCTTATTACTCAACCGACGCTGACGGATAAAGCCGCTTTTTTCGGTTACTTATGAAAATATAATATCTCTGCTTGTCGCGAGGTTTTCAATGCTGTAAAGAAGCATTATATCGGTGATGTTTTCTTCTTTTATCAGCTCCGTAAGCCCTTTTTTGAAATAACGAAGGTCAACCATAACAATTTCGCTGTACTGCTCACTCAGAAACGGAGCAAGGCAGTGAG
>JAFWRV010000089.1 GCA_017519685.1 Clostridia bacterium | reverse complement strand
TATCGGCGAAGTTTATCAGTTCGCGGCAGACAAGGTCAACGCTCAGATAATAAGATACGCGAAGGAGCATCCGCAGAACTTTTACGTTGTTGACATCGCGAAAGCTCTGACCGATCACAGCACAGATTTCGCGGCAGACGGTATTCATCCGAGCGCGGCAGGCAACGAAAAAATAGCCGTTGAAATTCTCAAGACCCTGAAGGACCTCGGCCTCGGCAAAACCGTTACCCCGGTTATAAACACACCGGGCAAAGACATTACAAATCAGGGCCGTTTCACGGCAGTGGTCACCGTCATCGGCACGGTTCTTCATTTTCTCGCGACAATACGCTCCTTTTTCAAAACCGTAGAATCGGTCTTAAAATTTATATAACATTTTCCGGGAAATGCGGATTTTCGCAATTCCCGGATTTTTGTCTTGACAACAAAAGATAAATATAGTATAATAAATTGTATCAAATATAATTTTATAAAATATTTACGGAGATTTATTATGCATTACACATACCGAACCAGCGGCACCTGCTCAAGACAGATTGACTTTGACATTGAAGGCAACAAAATCAGCAATGTTTCATTTGTCGGAGGATGCAACGGAAACCTCAAAGCGATTTCAAAACTTGTTGACGGAATGGAAGTCGAAACAATAGAAAAATATCTTCTCGGAAACACCTGCGGTCCCCGCGCCACATCCTGCGCCGATCAGCTCGCAAAAGCGGTCAGAAAGGCATACGATGAAGAAAGGGAGGGTGTCTGACTTTGGAATACGAACAGCTTAAACTTGAAAATCAGATTTGCTTTCCTCTTTACGCGTGTTCAAGGGAAGTTATAAAAAAATACACGCCGTTTCTCAGCGACATAGACCTCACCTATACGCAGTACCTCGCGATGATGGTGCTCTGGGAAAAGAAAGAACTGAGCGTTAAGGAACTCGGTGAAAAGCTTCATCTTGATTCCGGCACGCTTTCCCCGATGCTTAAAAGTCTTGAGAAAAAGGGCCTTATATGCAGATCGCGCTCAAGCGCCGATGAAAGAGTCCTTATGGTTAAGATTTCCGAAGACGGAGAAAACCTCAAAGAAAAAGCAAAGGATATTCCGCTTAAAATGGCGGGATGCGTCAATCTTGACCCGGAGGACGCAAAGACACTTTATACTCTTCTCTATAAGCTCATAGGCAAAATCAAATAAAAAACCGGACTGTGAAACATTACGCTTCACAGTCCTTTTGTTATATTGTAAATTCACAGTCGTTGTCGCTGAGGTCTCCGTCGTTATAAAGCGACGAGAGAACAAGTTCTTTTATGTCAACCTTCCTGTCATCCTTGGAAAGCTTTGCGTTGACTTTATTCAGGATAAATGAAATACGGGAAAAGAATTTGGAAAGGTCTTCGTAAACGGGTGTTCCGGGTCCGAACTGCGGGTCGCCTTCAAACATCGGGAGAACAAGCTTTACAGCAAAATCGGTAACCTTGAGGTTTTTGATTTCGGGCTTCGCGCCGAAGCCTGCAAGCCGTGTAACTCCTCCGACGGTAAGCGAGCGCACGCGCTTAAGAAGGAATTTCTGTATACCGGTCTGATCCTCTCTGCCTTCCTTAAGCATACTTGCCATACGGTTGGGAATCATCTGTGAAAACTGTCTGAGAAAATACGGCTTGTCAACTTTTGTTCCGTCCTCAAGGACAAAATCCGGAGTGTCAAACGATTTTACGCTGACTTTATTATCGGTGATACTTACCTTCCTGTACTTTGACGGATAACCGACAGGAGCGGAAGTCTGGATATCAACGATTGAATTGCCTTTTTCGCTAGTAAACCTCTTTATGCTCTGGGCATGCATATGACCGGTCAGGATAAGATTTACTCCGTTATCGGCTAAAAACGCCGCCTTGCTTCGCCAGTCTCTGAGATGGGCATCCCCGACAAGATCAAACACCGGCTGCTGCGGGATAAGCGGATAATGCTCCATGGCGATAACGGTGTCGCCCGCCGCCTTGGCCTCGTCAAGCTGTTTTAATATCCACTCCTGCATCTCATCGCTGACGGAGCCCCTTGTTTCTCTTTCACTGTCAACATTCAACGCAAGCAGACGGAAGCCGTCGGTAAGCTTTACGACATAGGAATGAGTTTTTCTGTCAACCGCGAGAGCGTCCGAAAGTCCGAAATCATAATAGAGCTCCCAAAGGTCGTCGCGTGTTGTTCCTTTGACGGGAATTCTCTCCTTCCCGGCATAGGCATTGGGATGATCGTTGAAATCGTGACCTGCCGTGATGAGATATATTTTCTTGCCTTTTGCCTGAAGCTTCTTTAAATCCTCAACAAGAGCAAGGTGGCTTTCATATTCTCCGTTTTTGGGAAGGTCGCCCGCAAGAAGCACGATATCCGTCGAGTCATCCTTTCCGACCGCTTCAAACACCGCTCTGTCAGCCGGCTGATTTTCCGCGAGGCACATCTGCTCGCCTTTCATATAATTGTCATACGCCTCACCGGAACATCCGAGACTGCGTTCAAAATAGTGGGTATCGGTAATCAGATAAAAGTCAAGTTTTTTCATGCTGCCGCTCCTTACAATTCACTTTTCTGTCTTTTTTACTATTATAACATCAATAAACAGATAAAACAATTGAGAAATACAAATAATTGTGATAAAATTATTATATCATTTTTATTCCGGAGGCAGACTATGAATTTCCCTGTATTTCATAAATCGCTTGAGGTCCTTCATCACAACACGGAAAATCCCCGCGCTTATTTCACTGTTTACGAAAGCGAGGAATCCGCCCTGGAGGATATACGCGAAAACTCTGCGTATTTCACGGGTCTTAACGGCAACTGGAAATTCCGTTATTATAAATCGTTTGAGGATGTCGGTGACGATTTTTATTCACCGTCTTATGCCTGCGACGGTCTCAATACCGTCACGGTTCCCGGATGCTGGCAGCTTTACGGAATCGAAGGAACAGACACTCCCCTTTACTCAAATCTGATGTATCCGTTCCCGACGGATCCGCCCCATGTTCCGGATGAAAACCCGTGCGCGGCATACATACGCGATTTTACCGCTGAGGATGACGGCAGGGAAAAGATTCTGACATTTGAGGGAGTCGCGTCCTGCTTCTATGTTTTTATAAACGGCAGTTTTGCCGGTTACAGCCAGATAAGCCACTCGACAAGCGAATTCAATATTACGAAATTCCTGAAAAGCGGTGTCAACCGAATTGCCGTGCTTGTTGTCAAATGGTGTGACGGTTCATATCTGGAGGACCAGGATTTCTTCCGCCTGTCGGGAATATTCAGGGATGTTTATATCCTTTCGAGAAACAAAACAAGAATTGAGGATATATTCATAAAGGAGAGTTTTGTTTCCGACTTCTCGTCGGCAACGCTTGAAATTTCTCTGACCGTTAACGGTGAAACAGGCGCTTCATACAAGCTCTTCGATCCGAACGGCAATCTCATTTCTTCGAATGTTTTTTCGGATAACGAAGCTCTGACGGTAATCCGTGATCCCCTGCTCTGGAACGATGAGCAGCCGTATCTCTATACGCTTATAATAAAATGCGCGGATGAATTCATACCGCTTGATATTGCGATGAGGCAGGTAAGCATTGAAGACAGAAAGCTGCTGATTAACGGCAAAGCGGTCAAACTCCGCGGAATCAACCGTCACGACTCTTCAGCCGAGCACGGTTATACTGTCACTCCCGAAGAGATGCTCCGCGATCTTTATCTTATGAAAAAAGCGAATGTGAACGCAATACGCACATCGCATTACCCGAACGACCCGAGATTTCCGCTTATGGCGCAGCGGCTCGGATTCTATCTTATTGATGAAGCGGATATTGAGACTCACGGGATGGGCTACAACACCGAATCCGACTGGGACTGGATGAGATGGTCGCTGCTTTCAACCGCCGACGAGTGGGAGGAAGCTTACGTTGACCG
>JAFWRV010000088.1 GCA_017519685.1 Clostridia bacterium | reverse complement strand
GTTTTGACGTTATAACCGGACGCAAACAGGGGATAACCGAATTTTACCTGCGAAAGGGTGTGAAATGACTTGGAAACAACTAAAAAGCAGTCAATGCTTAACGGAGCCATGGTCCTTATGGCTGCAATAATCCTTGTCAAGATTATCGGCGCTCTGTTCAAGATGCCGATGACAAGTATGATAGGCATAACCGGAAGAGGTTATTTCAATTCCGCTTATGAAATCTATACTCCGATATTCGCAATCGCTATGGCGGGACTGCCTGTCGCCGTTTCCAAAATGGTTGCCGAAAGCGTCGCTCTCGGCAGACTCAGACAGGCAAGACGTATTTTCTCGGTGTCCAAGAAGCTGTTTCTTATCGTCGGAACACTGGGCACGCTGATTCTGCTTATAATCGCGTTTCCTTACGCGAAATGGATTGCCAATATCAAGAGCCTTCCCGCCATACTCTGCGTCGCTCCGTCGATTTTCTTCTGCTGCTATATGTCGGCATACCGCGGATATTACGAAGGACTCCGTAATATGGTGCCGACCGCCATTTCACAGGTTATCGAAGCGCTCGGAAAACTCTTAATCGGTCTTGCGCTGATTAAACTGATAATGAACAGGGGACTTGCCCAGTTCAATGCCGGTATCGCCGCAAGCGGAGGCGTTTCCGCTGAGGTTTTCGGTACCAAGGTTACCACGCTCAATGAGGCAAATTCCGTTATTGTTCCGAGAGCGGCCGCCGGAGCGGTGCTCGGTGTCACAATCGGATCACTGCTTTCCCTGCTTTTCCTGATGGCGTTTTACAGATTAAAGCACGACAGCTTCCATCCCGAGCAGGTCAGACTTTCTCCTCCTCCGCAGGAGGGTATGACAGTTGCCCGCGAAATGATTACCATAGCGATACCGATGGTTGTCAGCGCCGTTATTCTCAATCTCACGAATTTTATTGACGTTGCGACAATCCAGGCGCGTCTTACTTCCGCGCTCAACAAGGATTTTTCAACCGTCGTCAATATGTATGCCGCGTCAATCAACAGGGCTTCGGAGCTCGGACGTCTGAACGTCAACGATGTTGCTGAGGTTATGAAATATATCTGGGGCGCTTACGGAACCGCGCTCGATTTCAAAACCCTTGTTCCCACAATCACAATTCAGTTGGGCGTATCCGCTATTCCCGCTCTTGCCACGGCATGGGCAATCAAAAACAAAAAGGATATGCGCTCAACAATAGAAACCGTTTTGCGCATAGGAATGATAATCGCTCTTCCCGCCGGTATCGGTATGGCTTGTATGGCTACTCCGATTCTTACGGTGATTTACGGCAGAGGAAACAGCAACGAAGCCATACGCATCATCGCTCCCATCCTTGTTTCCTACGGACTGTTCACTCCGATAATAGCGATTTCCACTCCCACGACAAATATGCTTCAGGCAGTCGGCAGAGCGGATATACCGATGAAGACGGTTGCCGCGGCGGCAGTCTGCAAGATTCTCTGCAATTTCATTCTTGTAGGAATGCCTAAAATCAATATTTACGGAGCCGTTGTCGGAACGATACTGTTCTATGTGCTGATAGTCAGCATCAATATGGGCTTCCTGCTTAAAATCTCACAGGTGCGTGTAAACTGGCTCGGAGTGTTCTGCAAACCGCTTGTCGCGGCGCTGCTGTGCGGAATCACGGCGTTTGCCTCGCACGGCATAATTGTGAGGATTTTCCCCGCTGATACTACACAAAGCATACTTAATTCCGACACCATTGCCACTGTAATAGGCATCGGTTTGGGCGCTGTTGTGTACCTGATTTCGTTACTTTTACTGAAAGGTGTGGTAAAAGAAGACGTATCTGTATTGCCAAAGGGAGAAAAAATTGCAAAAATGCTTGAAAAATATGGACTTTTAGGATAAAATGTGTTAAAATATCCGTTGGGCTGAAAAAGAGGTGCCGATTATATGGATTTTAAATTTAAAGAGAAATATGATTGCGCCGATCTTGTAGGCATAATGGAGATGCTGCGGATGCCCGGCGGATGTCCCTGGGATTCCGCTCAGACCCACGAAAGTATCAAAAAGAATTTTATCGAGGAAACCTACGAAGTGATTGAGGCAATCAATAAAAAAGATGCCTCACTGCTTTGCGAGGAGCTCGGCGATGTTTTGATGCAGGTTGTTTTTCACGCGCAGATGGAGAAGGAAAAAGGAACCTTCGACTTTGACGACGTGGCAGACGGTATCTGCAAAAAACTGATAGTCAGGCACCCTCATATATTCGGCGATGTCAAGGCCGATACGGTTGACGAAGTGCTGACCAATTGGGACTCTATCAAAATGCAGACCAAAGGTCAGAAAACAACCACCGAGTCCATGCTCAGCGTTCCGCGTGAGCTGCCAGCGCTTATGAGAGCGGGAAAGATTCAGAAGAAGGCGGCGGATGTCGGATTTGACTGGGACGATGTTTCCGGTTCGGTTGACAAGCTTTATGAGGAAACCGATGAGCTTAAGGAAGCGATAGCTCTCGGAGATAAAGACCGTATCAGCGAAGAGCTCGGAGACCTGCTGTTCTCAGCGGTCAATGTCAGCAGATTTGTTAAGGTTGATGCTGAGGAGGCGTTGACTGCGGCGACGGATAAATTCCTTAACAGGTTTTCCAGAGTCGAAAAAAAGGCGGCAGAAAGAAATATTGATATGAAAACCGCCGGCATAGAAGTCCTTGACTCCCTCTGGGATGAGGTAAAGTCCGGGGCGGAATGATTCTGTATATGAACGCTTCAGCGTTTCATAAATATTCAAAAGATTGGAGAAAAACCATGAACAAAACAGAACTTGTAGCAGCAGTTGCCGCAAAAGCGGAACTCAGCAAGAAGGACGCAGAAAAAGCCGTTAACGCTACTATCGAAGCTATCGGTGATGCACTTGCCAGCAAGAAGGACGGCAAGGTTCAGCTTATCGGTTTCGGCACATTCGAGACCCGCAAGAGAAAAGCCAAGACAGCACGTAACCCCAGAACATGCGAAACCGTTAAGGTTCCCGCAACAAAGGTTCCCGCTTTCAAGGCAGGTGCAGCTCTTAAAGCAAAGGTTGCGAAAAAATAAGTTTTTAAGGGCTGTCCGCAAGGACAGCCCGGTTTTTTACGGTGAATTATGAGACTTGATAAATATCTTAAAGTATCGCGTATAATCAAAAGAAGAACCGTCGCGAATGACGCCTGCGACGCAAAGCACGTTTCGGTCAACGGCAAGGTGCAGAGAGCGTCATACGAGGTTAAACCGGGAGATATCATTGAAATTACATTCGGAGCGAATGTTTCAAAATTTGAGGTGCTGAGCGTCAACGAGTACGCAACAAAAGAAAACGCGTCTCTTATGTTCAGACAACTTTGATAATAAGAAAAAAATATCTTGAAAAATTGATTTAAAATAGTTATAATACTTAAAACCGACAAGAGTATAATAATATGAATAAAATTAAACTGAATAAGAAAACAAAAAGAACTGCTTTTATTGTACTTGTGCTTATCGTGTTCATAATCTTTGTTGTGGTTTTTGTCAACAGATTCAGGAAAAAACTTGCTCAGGACGAGCAGATAAGCAGCATGAAATCCACTGTTTCACAGATTGAAGACGAAAACAGTAAAATCAGCGAAACTCTTGCGAACAGCGAAGATGAAAGCTATATAGAAAAAGTCGCAAGAGAAGATTACAACTATGTTAAACCCGAGGAAAGAATTTATTACGATTCCGACGGTTCATAATTTTAAGGTTTCAGGAAGGAATAAAACCTTTATGCAAATTGAAGTTGGTACAGTTGTCAGCGGCAAAGTAACCGGTATTACCGAATTCGGAGCGTTTATTGATTTCGAAGGAGGCAAAACCGGAATGGTCCACATATCCGAAATTTCCACGGGGTTTGTCAAGGATATAAAAGACCATCTTCAGGTCGGCCAGGAGGTCAGAGCCAAAGTTATTTCAATTTCTCCCGAAGGGAAGATAAGTCTTTCCATCAGACGCGCTGAAGCGAATTCAGGCGGTGATGAGGAAGCAAGAGATAATCAGGCAAGAAAACCTGCCGCTAAACGTTCTTCAGACGGTAAAGGCGGGCGTGGCTCCGCACCCAGAGTATGGCAGGGTCAGAATCCTTCGCCTAAAACCGGAGAAAAGCAGTCTTTTGAAGATATGATGGCAAAGTTCAAGCAGGTCAGCGATGAAAAAATGAGCGACCTCAAGAGAAACGATTCAAAGAGAGGCAGTGTCGGCTATTCCCGCAGGGGCAAGGGCTGATACCGTAAACAATACTACAGGACGGGGGCTCAGCCCCCTTTTTTGATAATATGAGAGAGATAGATTTAAAAGAAGTCACGCTCGGAGTGAAGGATGCCTGCATAAGAGCAAACAGAATTCTTCCGGCGGATCTTGAAGAAAAAATCAGAAACAGTGCTCAGACCGAGACGGACGGACTTGCTCGTTCCGTAATGCAGACGCTTGCGGAGAATCTCGACGCGGCTCGGGAAATGCAGCTTCCTGTCTGTCAGGATACGGGTATGGCTGTTATTTTTGCTGAGGTCGGTCAGGATGTTCACTTTATAAACGGCAATTTCAAAGACGCGGTAAACGAAGGCGTAGCCCTCGGCTATACGGACGGACTGCTGCGAAAAAGCATTGTCTGCGATCCGCTCAGGCGTGTTAATACGAATGACAACACCCCCGCCGTTATTCATACCGAAATAGTGCCGGGTGACAAAGTTCATATTACTGTTGCGCCCAAAGGATTCGGCTCGGAAAATATGAGCGCTCTTAAAATGTTCACTCCCTCCGCGACAAGAGAGGATATAATAAATTTCGTAATTGAAAGCGTTAAAAAAGCAGGGAGCAACCCCTGCCCGCCGATGGTGCTCGGCATAGGTATAGGCGGAGATTTCGAGTCCTGCGCCCTTGCGGCAAAGCAGGCGCTGTGCAGAAGCGTTTCCGAGCATAATCCCGATGAGTTTTATGCCGATATGGAGAAGGAAATCCTTGAGAGAGTAAACAAACTTGATATCGGACCTCAGGGCTTCGGCGGAGCGACAACGGCTCTGTCTGCCGCGATAGAGGCAAGGCCGACCCATATAGCGGGGCTTCCCGTCGCGCTCAATGTCGGTTGTCACGTGACAAGGCACGCGGATTTCACAATCTGATAAATGAAAAAAACACCGTACCGGCTGTTTCAGCAACCGGTACGGTTTTCTGCTTTTACGCGTTTTTTCCGAGAAGGAACGCTTTTTTGTTTATTTCCAGGAACTTGGGAGGAACGGAGGTTTCGATTGCCGTCATCCACTCATCCTCGGTGAAATCAAAGTGGTTTGAGAGTTTTCCGAGCAGGACGAGGTTTACGGCTTTTGATGAGCCTGCCTCATTCGCGAGACTTAAAGCGTCAAAGCATTCCGCTTTTACGCCGAGCGCCTTGATTTTGTCATCAAGATTTTCAGGGTATGTTGCGGCGCCCGTGATAACGGGCATCGGATTTGTCTGCTGTGTGTTGGTTATAACCGTTCCGCCTTCTGCGAGATATTCAATCCATCTTGCCGCTTCAAGCAGTTCGAATGAAAGGATGACGTCCGCCTCGCCTTTGTCAATAACAGGCGAATAGACCTTATCACCGTATCTGACGTATGTTACGACGCTGCCGCCGCGCTGGCTCATTCCGTGGACCTCGCTGACCTTGACATCATAACCCTTCGTGAGAAGAATTTTTCCGAGCAGTTTGCTCGCGAGCAGTGTGCCCTGACCGCCTACTCCGACTATCATTATATTTTTGGTTTTCATTGTGCTCTCCTCCTTCTCAGTTACCTATGGCATCTTTGGGGCAAAGCTGTTTGCAGACTCCGCATCCCGTGCAGAGTGTCGCGTCGATAACCGCTTTTCCTCCGGTAATGCTGATGGCGGGACAGCCGATTCTCATACAGGATTTACAGCCGATACATTTTTCCGCGTTGACTTCTATGGGACCGGGGTGCTTGACATATTTAAGCAGAGCGCAGGGTCTTCTTGAAATGATGACCGACGGCTCGCTTACAGCAAGCTCCTCTTTGATGGCGGTTTCGCATTCCGCGATATTATAGGGGTCAACAACTCTGACTCTCTTTATGCCGACCGCCTTGCAGAGTGATTCAAGGTCGATTTTGGTGCAGGGATCGCCTTTGAGGTTGAAACCTGTGGTCGGATTCTGCTGATGGCCGGTCATACCCGTGATTGAGTTATCGAGTATGATAACCGTTGAATTTGATTCATTGTATGCGATGTTGACAAGACCGGTGATACCCGAGTGCATAAATGTCGAGTCGCCGATGACGGCAACGGTCTTTTTCTCGTTTTCCTCTCCGGATATTTTGTTGAAACCGTGAATGCCCGAAACAGAAGCACCCATACAGATAACGGAGTCGATAGCGTTGAGAGGGGCTACTGCGCCGAGAGTGTAGCATCCGATATCGGCTATAACGTTGAGCTTGTTTTTTCTCAGAGCATAG
>JAFWRV010000087.1 GCA_017519685.1 Clostridia bacterium | reverse complement strand
GTTTATTTCCCATGATATAGATGTAGCGACAGTATCAGGAAGATTGGGCCATGCAAATGCAAATACTACTCTTAAAGTATATTCTCACATGTTCAAGGCAAGAGACCGAGCAGCGGCACAAGCCCTTGGTAATATTGCATTTGCGGTTTCTGAAGGTTAAAAAACAAGTGTAGGGATGAATGTAGGGGCTTTTTTCTGATTTAGAAATAATCAGAAAAAAGAAGAATCCCAAAAGCCTTATGTCTCAAGGCTTCTCCTTTGGTTGCGGAGGCAGGATTTGAACCGCGTCGTCACACAAGCTCCGTATTACTCGCGCCCGTGCCTTGGAATCCTGTGTTTGCACGAGCTCTCATTTACTGCGCTGCTCCTCCTTTCCTCAAAAAGTCTTTTGGACTTTTCGGTGATCCCGATTGATGTTGAGGTCGCAGGTTCTCCACCTGCATATAAAAGGAAATCACCCACCTGACGGTGAGTGATTTCCTTTGGTTGCGGAGGGAGGATTTGAACCTCCGACCTCCGGGTTATGAGCCCGACGAGCTACCAGCTGCTCTACCCCGCGATATATTGTATGTATATTATACACAATAATTGTAAAAAGTCAAGAAAAATATCATATTAAATTATCTTTAAAATTTCTGCGTTTGACTTTTTTTCTGCCGGTGATATAATATCATAAAAAAATTCATCGGGTAATAATCCTTGTTTTTTCGTCCTTTTGGGATATATCCCGGATACTGATTCGGATTGTTAACCGTTTATGTGAGGTTGCCATGTTTTATTTTTTACTCGCTCCTGTTCTGACATATCACTGGATACTTATTATCGCTGCAATTATCCCTGCGGTATTTCTTATGCTGAAGGTTTACCGTTCCGACCGGCTCGAGAAAGAAAGCGCTTCGGTTCTTTGGCGTATGATACAGGGCGGTATTCTTTCCGCACTGCTTGCAATGGTTTTTGAATGGATCGGTCAGGCTGTACTTAACGCGGCTGTGCCGAAAGAAAGCGACGCTTATAATATAATTCTTTATTTTATCATTGTTGCGTTTTCTGAGGAGGGTGCGAAATATCTGTTTCTCAAGCGCCGTTCATGGTACACGAGCGAATTTAACTGTCAGTATGACGGAGTGGTTTACGCTGTGTTTGTTTCGCTCGGATTCGCACTCTGGGAAAATATCAGTTATGTAATGCATTATGGATTCTCAACCGCTCTTGTGCGCGCGGTTACCGCGATACCCGGTCATGCCTGTTTCGGTGTTTTTATGGGCGCGTTTTACGGACTCGCAAGGGGATGCGCTTATCTCAATAAAAATGCGAGATCGAAGTTTTTCCGCATTTTCGCGGTTGTTATTCCCGCTTCGATCCACGGGGCATACGATTATATCGCAACCACGCAGACCGGAAAAGGTGAGATTGTATTCTGCGTGTTTATTGCCGTTTTGTTTGTGGTTTCGTATCTGCTTGTCAGCCGTCTTTCAAAGAACGACCATTACTTCAGGATTGACAGACGCGCGTTTTCATTTGTAAATAAATAATAAAACAGTTATAAAGGTCACTGTGTATTACAGTGGCTTTTTTATTTATTAAATATTTTTTAAACTTGATTTTATACATAATTTAGTGATTGATTTTATAAAATATAATGTGTATAATAACTTTGATTAATTTTCAGGAGGTAAAATTATGTATTGTTCAAAATGCGGTGCGCAGACTGATGAAAACGGTATGTGCCCGAAT
>JAFWRV010000086.1 GCA_017519685.1 Clostridia bacterium | reverse complement strand
GTTGATTCTGTTAAAAACTATTATTCACAAAACCGCCCGACAGTCCTGGAACGCATAAAGAAATTTTCCGGCAAAAAATCTCTTATTTTCAAAAGCAGACAGGAAGCGGATGGCTTTCTCGCAAAGCTGAGAAGTGAGAATGTAATCGCTCACTATGATGCGCTCATTGACGAAGGTAACGACCCTGTTACCGACCCTAAGCCGTTAAAAGATTATATGGATAAGTGGGATGGTCAGACTTTTATTGATAAGATGCAATTAACCCCGGAAAAATCCGTGTTGGAAATCGGTGTCGGAACAGGCAGACTGGCGCTCAGAGTCGCTCCGTTTTGCGAGGAATTCACCGGCATTGACATTTCACCAAAAACAATTGTGCGGGCAAGAGAAAACCTGTCAAATTGTAAGAATTTGGATTTGATTTGCGGAGATTTCCTTGCATTTGATTTTGATCAAGCGTTTGATGTTATCTATTCTTCTCTGACTTTTTTACATATAAAAGAAAAGCAAGACGCAATCATCAAGGTATTCACTCTGCTAAACCCCAATGGCAGATTTGTTCTTTCCATTGATAAGAATCAAGACAAATATATTGATTTCGGCAAAAGAAAACTTGCTGTTTATCCCGATAAACCCGATGAAATTGAAAGTTATCTGAAACAGGCGGGATTTGATATTGAAGAAATATCGGAAGCCGAATTTGCATATATATTCACTGCAATAAAGAGGTAATTATGCTTGGCAAAAGAGTTAAGGTGATTGTTGATATGAAATACGATTTTAAGGCGCAATATTATAAAGCGGTGAAGCAGAATGAAAATTATTAAATATGAAAACCAATACAGAGACGATACTATATTCATGGTGCTTGAAGCGAAGAATGCGCTTGGCAGAGTGCCGACATTAAATAATGATTTACTTGACCTTGACGGTTATTACTTCAATAAAGGCGATATGTTCTGGATTGCCATTGATGATTATGACAGAGTTGTCGGCTGTGTCGGATGCAATCTGCTTTCCGACGGTGAAGCGGTACTGCACAGGTTATATGTAAAATACAATCTGAAGCGGCATGGAATAGGAACAAAGTTATTAACAATTGCCGAAGATTTCGCAAGAAATAACGGAAGAAAAATGATGAAGGTTCATCTCGGCGATAAAGTTACATATTTTGAATCAAGACAGTTTTATCCCAAACACGGCTATACTTTTATTGATGAAGATCATATGAAAAAAGAGCTCTGAAATATTATAGGTTTGCTACGGAGAAATGTTTATGATAACACTACAACCGATATCTAACGAGAATATAGAATTAATTTCACAATATTATAAGATGTCTGTTGAAGATAAAGAAGCTTTATTAAACGAATCCGAAACGGAACTGCATGATAATAAGTTTTTTAAGATGTTTGCTATATTAAATGATGAGAAATGTGTTGGAACAATTTCTTTATATGAACATTCTGCCTCGGTTATTTCAATAGACCCGGAAGTGTTTGATGAATACAGGCAATACGGCTATGCCACCGAGGCAATGAAAAACGCAATGGATATCGCACAATCAAAAGGATATAAAATTGTTTGCCAACAAATACGAACCAACAATACTGCCAGTATGAAACTGCATGTAAAACTCGGCTTTGAAACCGACGAATATGTTTATATAAACAAGAACAACAAACCTATAAATATATTTTTAAAATCTCTTTGATATATACATCATTTTATTTCTTACACTTTTAAGGGTACGGAGAACAACAAATTCTCCGTACCCTTTGATATTTAAGGATTCTGTTTTAAAATGTGTCGCAATAAATGGTAAGAGGAAATGCTGCTGCTCTATTCCTCATTTCTCCGATGTTTTGTCTTTTCTTTACTTCATATAACAACTAATCCGAATCCATCGCCAATCGGCTTTGGATTCGGATTATGATGCTTTGGTGGAGACGAACGGGCTCGAACCGTTGACCTCCTGCGTGTGAAGCAGGCACTCTGACCAGCTGAGCTACGCCTCCGTACCAAATTATTTTATCACAAAAATAAAAGTTGTCAATATAAAAATGACAGTTATCCGATTCACCCGATTTTTTACTGCCTGTAACGCAACCCGAAACCGGCGGCTTCAGTTCAGAGGAGGCAGGCTGTGAATATCGTAGTTATCATAATATATCTCAAACGCAGTTTCAACATCGCCGCAAAGCTCAATAAGAGCGCCTGCCTGGAACATGGCAGACAGTTCTCCGGAGGGAGCTTTCCACGCCGCGTTTGACACAACCTCAAGCTTCTCATTGCCAACGGCGTTTGCCCGCAGTATGGACTCAGCCGTAAAGAGAAGTTCGCCTGTCGCTATATGATAATCGCTTGAAACAATGGCAAGTTTTTTAACTGACGGGTAAAGAGAGGTCAGAATATCATAAGTAAAAATCGCGTTCTGCGCCGTGGTTACGGAGTTATCTTCAACAATAATACGTTTTTTCGCGACACCCTGCGCTTCAAGCCATTTTGCCATCTCTCCCGCTTCCGAGGCGGATTCGTTTTCCGAGGCGGTTCCTCCGCCTGTGCAGACAACATAGGCATTGGGGTATTTTTCCAGACTTCTGAGCGCAACATTCAGGCGCTGAACCAGTTCATCCTTCATCGTTCCGTCGGGATTCAGCTGAAATCCCAGAACAACGATACAAAGCTCATCTGTATCGGGCAAGCCGTCGGGAAGAACATCATAATTAATCGGCTGACCGAGCTGAGGAGATCTCCAGAGATCCGTGATTTTTTTCCAGCGCGCACCCGCGGCGGCATCCGCAGATGAAAGGTCGCTTAACAATTCGCTGATTCTGTCATTTGCCTTTTCACCATAGGTGCCGTAATCAACCACTATTTCCTCCACTGTTTTCTCAACATTTACCGTGACGGTGGAAGATGAATTCCCGCACGAGGCAAGCGAAGCAACGATGCAAAGCATCAGAAAAACCACAAAACATTTTTTCATAATCAATCTCCAATATAAAACATCTGATGATCTGATTAAATATATCAGTATTTGCTGATATATGAAACTACAGTTTCGACATTTCCCGACTGTATTTTCAGCCGGCGGGTACCGCTTTTACAAATATTTTTAACACAAGAAAAAATCAAACCGCTGTCCGCCAGAATTTCGATACTCATCGTGTCAACAACCAGGCGGAGATTTTTCTCCCCGCTCAGGGAAAGCGGAACGGTATTCCCGCCGAGTGAAACGGTATTATTACTCACATTGACCCGCAGAGAAGCGCCGTCTATGTCAGCGGTGAAGCTTTCGTCAAAATAAAAATCAGCTACATAAGCGCCGCTTTCAATAAGATATTCTCCGTCGGATTTCTTGCAGGGAACAAGCTTGCTTTCAAGTTCTTTACACAGCGACGCTTTAAGACGCATCTTTCCGTCGGGAAGGGTCACAAGAGACATCTCCATTGGTACGCTGAGCTGACCGCAGAAGCGTTGCCCGTCTCCCGGATTAATATTCTCCCACGAAAGACGCATCACTCTTGTATCTGTACCCGAAAAAGACTGAGCCGCGTAGCTGTGTCGTCCGTCTGTTTCAGTATAAAACCTCAGCGGCTCCTGCTCGGGAACAAATCCGCATTTTTCAAAATGACCGACTATATAATAGTCGGAAGCGCCTGACAGTATCCACTTGCCGCCGTCACTCAGATAATACAGATCGGGGCATTCACCGTCGCTTTTAATATTAATACGCTGAAACAATTTCCAATTCAGAAGATTATCGGATTTAAGCAGACAGTATTCGTCACCCTCAAGATACAAAGCCATAACATAGGCATTGATTTCGGGAACGAAAACAACACGCGGGTCCCTGTTTTCACCTTTAATATTGGGGACAACGGGATTGCCCTTATACTTACTGAAATGCATTCCGTCAAGTGAATAAGCAAGTCCCTGAGAAAACTCCGGCTGATTATGCCGCCCGGAATACTCCGCTATAGTGTAATAAAGCAGCAGCGCGTTTTTACCCAAACCGCTTACGTTGTTTTTATCACATATTGCGCTGCCCGAAAACATTGTTCCCGTTTCATCGGGAAACAGGGCGTCGCCCAAATGCTCAAAATGAATAAAATCCTTTGTAACGCTGTGGTGCCAGTGCATATTTCCCCACGAAGTTCCGAGAGGATTATGCTGGCAGAAAATATGGTAATTCCCCTCATAAAAGATAAGGCCGTTCGGATCGTTCAGCCAGCCGTAAGGAACGGTATAATGAAGCAGCGGCCTGAGACTTTGCGAATTGTCAAGGAAGGAAGAAATACTGTCTGTTTCGCCGTCAAAACAGAATTCATTACCTTCGCAGTAAAAGAAAACGTCTTTACCTTTCAATCTTTCAACATCAAGGTAAAAAGGCATTCCCGTCTTATCGGGTCTTATCTGAAGATTAAAAAGCAGATTTCCGTTTTTATCCTTCGCCGTCACCTGCTTTTCCGCCGCGCTTTCACTTGTAAAAACGGACAGATACTTTTTAGATATTATCATAAAATCGACTCCCATAGCAACCCGGATTAATACGGAGATTTTTTAATGTAAACAGTTTTTCAATTTGTTTTAACTATTATCAATCCCGAAGAGCCGTTCTCAAGAGAATTAAATACATCATAATGAATGTGATTTCCCGGCTCTGCGTCTGCAAGCGCAGTCAAATGCTTTGCCAGGGAAAGCAGTCCTTCTCTGTTTGCGGATATCACAATTTCACCGTTTTGAGATACCGCCTTTATTTCAAAACCGTCAACCCATTCAATATTCATTTGCATCCCCTCGCAAAATTTCGTTCTGCCGATTATATTATAGCACATAACAATAAAAAATAAAGTGTCTGAAGTGAAATTTAATACGGTCCTTTAACCCGCCGCAGGCGGATTATTATAAGTGAAGTTTGTGTCGCCCACGCCCGCAGGCATTTCACTGCCCGAAGGGCAATTTCACATTGCGAAGCAATATTTCACCCACCCGTAAGGGTGGATTTAGTTGAAAAAAGCAAGTCAAATGACTTGCTTTTTTCATTGCCCGCCGCAGGCGGATTATTATAAGTGAAGTTTGTGCTGCGCACAAATGAAGTTATGCCTTCGGCATAATGAAGTTTTCTGCTTTGCAGAAAGTGAAGTTAAGTGTGCCACCCACGCCCGCAGGCACTTCACGAACCATAGGCTCGCTTCACGCGCGAAGCACACTTATCGTGCCAAAAGGCACACTTAGTTGGAAGAGCACTTGCAAAAGCAAGTGCTCTTCCCGTTGCGGGTAACAGGACTTGAACCGCGTCGTCGCGGGCTGCGTATCGTTCGCTTTCGCAATTTGCAATCCTTTGTCCTTGCGAAAGCTCATTCACTTTGCCGCTCCTCCTTTCCCCAAAAAGTTATCACTTTTCGGGGACCCCTTGTCTTAATACCTTGCAGGTTCATACCATATACATTGAAACAAGACTGACCGGAAGGTCAGTCTTGTTTCAATGGTGCGGGTAACAGGACTTGAACCTGCAAGGATTGCTCCACCGGATCCTAAATCCGGCGTGTCTGCCAATTTCACCATACCCGCATTTACGGCGCTCATATAATATACACTGTTTTTATTGTTTTATCAAGTGATTTATATAAAATAAATGCGGGTGACGGTAAAATCAGTTGCTTGAGTCCAGACGAAGCTCCGCGGCGTGCGCTTTCATTCCGTCAATAACTATTGCCGCAACATCGCGGATTTCCATACCGAGCATTTCACACCCTTTGAGAATAAGCTCACGGTTGCATTTCGCGGCAAACTTTTTATCCTTCCATTTTTTCATAAAACTTGAAAGTTCCATATCCGTTATGCCGTTCGGGCGCATTCTTGCCGCCGCCTGAACTATACCCGTCAGTTCATCAACGGTAAACAGACTTTTCTCAAGATTTGAAACGGGCTCAACATCGGTACAGATTGAGTATCCGTGTGAAAGTATGGCTCTTATATCTTCTTCGGGAACGCCGTATTCACGCAGCGGCTCCTCTGTATGAAGAAGGTGCTCGTCCGGGTATTTTTCATAATCATAATCATGCAGCCAGCCGACCGCTTCCCAATGTTCTTTATCTTCACCGAAATGCTCCGCCATTGCCCCCATCGCCGCCGAAACATTGGCGGCGTGAAGAAGCAGATGATCCTCGGTTACTGCTTGAGCGTTAATTTCTTTGGCTTTTTCAAGTGTCAGTTTTTCCATATAAACTCCTTATAATTATGTTTTTTTGAATTCTATCACCCGGTCAATCTGTTGTCAACTGTATATTACAATTCAGCGACTGCTTCTATTTCGACAAGAGCGCCTTTCGGAAGGGCGGATACCCCGACACAGCTTCGCGTGGGATTTCCCGTGAAATATTCTGAATAAATCTTATTAAATTCGGTAAAATATGAAATATCGGAAAGAAAGCAGGTTGTTTTTATAACTCTGCCGAGATCGCTTCCCGACGATTCAATAACATTTTTCAGGTTTACAATCGCCTGCCTTGCCTGTCCTTCTATATCCTGTGAATCTATATTTCCGCTGACGGGATTTACGGGTATCTGTCCGGATGTGTAAACCAGACCGTTTGAGATAACCGCCTGTGAATACGGTCCGATTGCCGCAGGGGCTTTATCGGTTGATATTTTTTTCATGGTAAATCTCCTTTTATTTTATGCAAAAAGAGAGGCACGCAAGTGTCTCTCTTTAATTATGAGGAAAAATCATTTAACTGCTTCAAACGCTGTATCAAGAGCTGCGATAAGATCGTCTGCGTCTTCGATACCGATTGAAAGACGGATTGTATTGGGCTTTATTCCCTGATCAAGAAGTTCTTCATCGCTTAACTGCGAATGGGTTGTGCTCGCGGGGTGAATAACAAGCGATTTGACATCCGCAACATTTGCGAGGAGCGAGAATATGGCAAGATTGTCAATAAACTTCTTTGCGGTATCGGCATTTCCCTTAATTTCAAAAGTGAATATTGAGCCGCCGCCCTTCGGGAAATACTTCTTATACAGTTTATGACTCGGTTCGCTTTCCAGGGAAGGATGATGCACTGCCTCAACCTGAGGATGGTTCGCAAGATAATTCACTATTTTGAGAGCGTTCTGAACATGGCGC
>JAFWRV010000085.1 GCA_017519685.1 Clostridia bacterium | reverse complement strand
TATTCGATGCCGCTCTCAAAGGTTTCGACGGGTTCATTGCCGTACAGCCGCTTAATCCAGTATCTTGTTACAGCGGTGTATTTTTCCGGCTCCTCGGAAACAATGTTTTTATCCGCCGCCTCGCCGACCTTCGGCTCGGTTACGGTAAGGCGGACTTCCGATATAATCTTGTCATCCTCGGCAAACGCGGGAGCAAACGCCGCAAACACGAAAACCGCGGACAAAATAACGGAAACGAATACTTTTGCAAATTTCATATTCTTACCTCCGTGATAACTGTGTTATGTTTATTCAGAATTGCCTGTAAATTATAATCAACGGTATATTGGGTTACTGATGAAGATAATCAGAATATTCTTCTGTAAATCAGGAGCTCTGTTATCAGGTACGGTATTTCGGTTAATCCGATTATAATCTGAAAGAAACGCAGCGCGGTCCACGCGGCTTCCTTCAGATTGAGCACGGTTTCGCTTAACTGCGCAGGCTCTTGCGCCCGCGCGGGGACAGACTCTCTTCCGGTTACCGTGTAGGTGAATTCCGCCAGCATCGGAGGGTGGTCAGTATATACCTCTCCGTTTTCGCCTCTCAGCTGAGGAATAGTTCTTGAAACGGGTACAAGCTCCATATATCTGCCGCTGCGGTAGAGCGCGCGGTCAACAGAGTCCCCCTGAGAATTGCGGTCAAAAGCGGGATTGGAAAAATCGGTTAATCCTCCGTTGTAAACCTCAGCCCAGACATCCTTAAGACCTGTGGGCTCCATGAGATTGGTGACGATATCGTCCTTGAGGTTTCTCTTGAAACTGAAGTTGAAATCACCGAGAACTATAAGAGCTCTTCCGTCATTGAGATTAGTATTGATATATTCCGCAAGCTGCCTGAAATTATCGCGCCTTGCGGCAACCGAAACAGGATCTTTGCCGGCATCGCAGTGGAGCGTGATAACATCGACATAAATTCCTTTTTCAAGCTCCATAAGGCTGTAAATAAACCCTTTGTTTGACAAAGCGTCATTTCTTCCGGACAGATAGCCGAATTCCTTATTCCACTTTACTCTGTCAAGATTATAGAGCTTGTGGGAAGAATAGATATTAACACCCTGACCCTGAGCGACTCCGCCACTGTGGGGAGATTTGTAAGGATATGAGGTCATTTCAGCGTCAAGATATTTATGCCCGTTGAAATCTTCCTCAACTCCTATGAAATCCGCGCCTGTACCATTGAGGAGTTTTCCGATTATCGCGGCGCGCTCGTTGGCGGTTGTGAAAACACTGCCCTGAAAATCGCCTACAACGGGAATCCCCGAAACATTATAGGCAAGCATTTTCAGCGTTCCGTGTTTGCCTGCAGCGGTCGCAGGCACCGCGGCATAAACGAAAAGCAAAGCAACGCAAAGAATTATACTGACTGTCTTTTTCATAATATGTCTCCCTATTTATATACATAATTATTTTACCATACAGTATATTGAAATACAATAGTATTTATATAATTAGTAAGGCAATTAATGAACATTATCGCCGGGTAAATCTTCGTTTGCGGTTTTTCAGAAAACGTTAATCCGCAAGTAACAAAGACCGTATTATCGGACTTTTATGAGGGTATAATATAAGTAAATACTCGTCTGTTAAGGGGAGTTTATATTATGGAAACCTATCAAATTATATTATATCTTGTCGGTCTGGTTATTCTTATAATTCTATATTTTACAACCGACGGCATTCCGAACAAAATAATCAAATATATTACAATGCTTTATGTAATTCCGCTTATATTCT
>JAFWRV010000084.1 GCA_017519685.1 Clostridia bacterium | reverse complement strand
CAACGGTTATTTCCTTTGACTCGTCAACATTTGAGTATTTTATGAGCTCGTAGCCGCCTTCGGTTTCGGCGTATTTGAATTCCTTGTTGCTGACCGCGCGGACACTGAAGAAAATCGAGAGGCCGATGGCAATGACGAGAACAACGACGATGATGATTTTCGTTTTCAGTTTTATGGATTTGTCAACGATTCTCGGCGCCTGAAGGCCGTCGATTCTGTAAGTCCATATTTCGTCTTCGGGTATTACAAGCTTTTCTTCGTTTTCAATGTCAAAATTGTTGACGTGCTTTTTCTTATCCTTCTTCGCCACTGTCGCTCACCTCCGTTTCTTCTGTTACGGAAACAGCCGCTGTCTGCGCGGTTAAACCGGTTCCGTCGAGAGCCGCCTGCTCATTAAGCTCTGCCGCGGTGGTAACCTCCTCGCGGCGGCGGAGAACCTGAATGACTTTTCTCTGCTTTTCATCGTTGTAATCCCAGAAGAAATAGGGAATTGTCATAAGCAGGTAGCCGATGATATCGAGAATAATCGGGATAACGATAATCTTTATTCTCGACTCGTCAATGAAAAGAATATCCCAGTTGCTGTTGAAGCCGTAGCGCAGAAGCAGCAGGGGAATGATAAGACTGACGAAGCTTGTGATGGGGCCCGTAAACCAGCCGAATACACCCGAGAAGCTCTCAAGACGCTCGCCACTCAGATACATCTGATAGTCGTTTATCTGAACCTCCATATCGCGGTTGATTGACTTGGGAACGGTTGAGCACATCTCCATGAATATCAGTATGACAATGCTGACAATACCGCACAGGGTCAGGTTCTCGCCGAACAGCAGATAACACGCGACAATGCAGCTGTAACCGATTGCCCTGACGAGCTGATAGAATATCATTATCTGCTTATATGAGAATCGCTTTCTGAAATACGGCGTGAAGAAATCGGGCGGAGTTCCCGCGAACGAAACAAGAGCCGTAATCAGCGAATAGATAAGGCCCGTCATACGGAAGGTATAGAGATAAAGTATGGTGGTAAACGCCAGCATACCGTTTCCGAGGGAGTCGAGCAGGCCGACAACGGTGTTAATCCATTTGTACTTGTTGTACATAACACCGGTCATGCCGTCCCAGAACGAGATGTTGACCTTTCTGTCAAGCGGCGGCTGAGGAATTCTCTCCTTGACTCTGCCCGCAAGCAGCATCGTGATAACCGCGAAAACAAGGTATGTGAACGGAAGGATGTATTTGAATACCGCGATATCCGCCCATCCGTCCTTGGTGAAGTCGATGAATACGGGTATGACAAGAGCGATTATGCTCCAGGCAAGGTGCGAAAGCTTTATCGGGAAAGTACGCACCATGATTCTTTCCTTCGGGTCGGGGCTGATATTTGAAGCGCACGCCTCAAGCTGATTGTTGAAGCCGTATGCGTTGTAAATCGCGAACAGCAGGTTTGCCACCCAGACTCTCCTGACAACGTCGCCGATGTCGTAAAACGGAAGCCAGCCGATAAGGAAAACCATAACGGTCTTGGGCACGAAATCGCAGTAAAGCGAATATTTGTATCTTCCGTATTTCGGAATCAGCTTCTTGCGGTAGAAAATATTACGGGAACCTGTGTAGCCGTTATAGAAGATGTTGGTTCCGAGAATCTTGAGGGCGGAAGCGGCATTGATTCCCTCAAGCGAATTGAGGTATCTGATAATGCTGTTTGAAGGATTGAGAAACGGCGAGAAATCAAAGATAATCATAAACAGACCTACCGCCATCATAATGAAATAGGTCAGGTATATTTTTCTCTCCGTCTTTTTGCGCAGGAAGCCGAGATTGTCGTTGACTATCCATGCAATCATTGTCCAGATATAACTCAGCGGCATATTGATGATGTTGATTACAGAAAACGCCAGGTAGGGAATCTTGTAATGATACATCATCAGGAAGCAGCCGGCAGCAAAACTGATATATGTCGAAAGCGTCTGCGCTCCGGCGTAGTTTGCGCCTATACCGAGAGTGATATCCACATACTCGCGGTATGAAACATGCTTGCCCTCGGGCGGATGGTCCCAGTAGGTCCTGAAATTCTGCAGCGCGTTTTTGATTTTTTCGGTCTTCTCGTTGGCCATAAAACACCTCCGTAACAGCGGATTCGTTAATCGGCTGTAATTAAATTTTATTATATCATTACTTTAAATAAAAATAAATACATTTTCAATAATTATTCTGTTGACAGTGTAAAAAATTTACTGTTGATTATTTTTGCCCGAAGAATTATTATTTATTCATAAAGGAGTAATACCTATGTACTTTAAATATGAAATGCATTCGCATACCGCCGCCTGCTCGGACTGCGGCTATGACAGCGCCGAGCGTCACATTGACGACGCGATAAAAAAGGGAATGAGCGGCATCGTTTTTACCAATCATTTTTATCACGGCAACACCTGTGTTGACCGCCGTCTGCCCTGGCGCGACTTTGTCGGCGCTTATGAGAGAGACTATCTCGCGGCAAAAGAATATTCGCATAACAAGGATATAGATGTTTTCTTCGGAATCGAGGAGGTTTATCTTCCCGGCAAGGAAGCGCTGATTTACGGCATTGAGCCGGAAGTCTTTGCCGCCTGCCCCGAATTCCGTGATATGGATATCGCTCAGATGCGTGATTTTGTACACGAAAACGGAGGACTGATTGCCGCCGCGCATCCGTTCCGCCGCAGAGGTTATATCCCCGACCCGGACAGTTTCATCGGTGAGGAGTATTTTGACGCGGTTGAGATTTACAATTATGAAAACACCGATGAGGACAATCTCAAGGCGGAAAAATACTTTGAGCATTCCGATATACTGAAAATTTCGGGAAGCGATATTCACGGAGGCGGCGGCTACGGTTTCGCCGGTCTTGCGTTCCCGGAGAAAATCAGGGATAACCGCGATCTTGTCGGAAAGATTTTCGCGGGAGAATATAAGCTGATAATCAACGGAAAAATCAAATAAGCAGGGGCTTCGCGCCGCCGTTACAAGCTTCATATCTTTCGCTTCTTGATTTTTTTGCCCGGATATAGTAAAATAGTTAAACTACATTTTTAGGTGGAATAATAATGTCACTTTATGAAAAACTGATAAGCTATACCGATTCGGATATTTTGCCGATGCATATGCCGGGGCACAAGAGAAATTCCGAATTCAGCGGCGCGCTTCCCTATTCTCTTGATATAACCGAGGTTGAAGGCTTCGACGATTTACATCACCGCACGGGCGTGCTCGGAGAGCTTTCCGCGAGAATGGCAAAGCTCCGCCGCGCCGCGGCGGCGTTTCCGATAGTCTGCGGCTCAACCGCGGGCGTATCCGCCGCCATCAGGGCAATGACTCACCCGGGCGATACCGTCATTATGGTGCGCAATTGCCATAAATCGGTTTATCACGCCGTTGAGCTCTGCGCCGTAAAACCCGTCTATGTTTTTCCTCCTTCGGATGAAGAATTCGGCTTTGATTATCCCGTTGAGCCCGAAGCTATTGAAAAGGCGCTCGAAGAAAACCCGGGAGCGAAACTCGTTATCCTGACCTCTCCCACTTATGAGGGAATGGTCAGCGATATCCGCTCGATTTCGGACATCGCGCACAGTCACGGCGCGAGGGTCTTTGTCGACGCCGCGCACGGAGCGCATCTCGGCTACGGCGTTTCATATCCGTCAGACGCTCTTTCAAGGGGAGCCGACGCCGTTGTTGAATCGCTTCATAAAACCCTTCCCGCGATGACCATGACCTCCGCGCTTTATATCAATGATGAAATGAACAGCGAGGATTTCGAGCGGGCGCTCGATATTTTCGAAACGTCCTCGCCGTCGTATGTTCTGCTTGCCTCGGTTGACAGATGCGTCACTCTGCTTGAGGAGAGAAGCACTGAGCTTTTCGCCGCGTACAGGCAGAATCTCAATATGTTTGACGAAGTGATATCGGGGCTGAAGGTGCTTCAGGTTCCGGGCCACACATCGGAGCTGAATGTCTTTGCGTTTGACAGCGGAAAGATTATCATCTCGGCGAAGAAAGCCGGCATACCCGCGGGCGATATTGCCGAAAAACTCAGGATTGCCTATCACATCGAGCCGGAAATGGTTTGCAGGGATTATCTCGTATGCATCACCTCAATCTGCGACACAAAGGAATCTCTGCTCCGCCTTGCCGACGCGCTGCTTGACATCGACCTGTCACTCGCCGAGAGCAAAACCCCGCTTGAAGCGCCGCTGACCTATCCGAAGCCGAGAATAAGTATGAGCGTAAATGAGGCGATGAACCTCAGGGGAGAATATATTCCGTTCGAAGCGGCGTCGGGCAGGATTTCAATGACCTATCTCTGGGCATATCCTCCGGGAATACCCATTGTCGTTCCCGGTGAGATTATCACTCAGCAGGTTCTTGACTGCATCGGAAAAATGAAAAAGAGCGGTATTGAAGTCAGGGCGTACGGCACCAACAAGAGCGGCGAGATATTTGTAAAAACCGAAACAGAAAAATAATGAGCATTGATTATTCTTTTAAACAAAACCTATAATAAAATAGTTTGTATATGCAAATGCCGGAGCGTGAAATCGTTCCGGCATT
>JAFWRV010000083.1 GCA_017519685.1 Clostridia bacterium | reverse complement strand
CTGGGATATAATCACAATTCAGCAGAATGACGCTCTCAGCGGAATAAGAGAAAGTTATTCGCCGTGGTTTGCGGAAATTGCCGCTTACTGCAAACTGATGCACCCCGACTGTAAAATCATGGTATTTCAGCCATGGGCTTATGAGCAGGGATGTCCGAAACGTGAATTCGCGGAAAACTACGGCAATGACCAGAAAGAAATGTATAATATGATTAATCAATGCTGTCACGAAGTATCGGACGAAGCGGAAGCAGACGCGATTATACCTGTCGGCAGAGCGTGGCAGATTGTGAGAGACACTAACATAGGTGACCGAATGACACGTGACGGAAGCAACGCGAACGAGCTCGGTCAGTTTCTTTCTTCCTGTGTTATGTATCAGGCGATATTCGGTGAAAACGCCGCTTCATCGCCGTTTGAGCTTCCGGGTTATGATAAAGCAATAAGCACACTTCTCAAAGCGTGCGCCGACGCCGCTTTCTGATGAAAGGGAAATAATATGATTTTTGCAAATCACGCCCATCTTTTTCCGAAGGTCAAACGGGAAGACGGAGATATAAACGCTCTTATGCGCTTTCTTGATGAACTCGAAATAGACAAGGCCGTTGTTTTCGCTCCTTTCTCCGACCAGCTCGAAAACTGCGGCATAACGCAAAACCAGAACGAATGGCTCGCGGAGCAGATTAAAGGCAACGACCGGCTTGTCGGATTCGGAACGGTCAATTTCAATAAAAGCAATCTCGAAGACGAAGTCAAAAGGATAATCGACCTCGGTCTGAAAGGAATAAAGATGCACCCTCCTTATCAGGAGTTTGTTATTGACGGACCGGAAGCGGGCAGAGTTTATTCCATGGCTCAGGACGCGGGTCTGTTTATTTCTTTTCATTCGGGTATGCACTGGCACCGCCTCAGGGATAACAATGTTTTGCTGTTTGACGAGGTTGCCTGGAATTATCCGAAACTCAGATTCAGTCTTGAGCATATAGGCGGATATCATTTCTTTAAAGACGCTCTCGCTGTTATGTGCAACAATTCGAGAGGGGCATTCGACAGAGTTTTTGCCGGATGGACTACGATACGCGACAAATACGGACCCGGCGGATGGTCGCTGACCGATGAGCAGCTTGAAACCGTCATATTCCAGACCGGTGAAGACAGAAGCATATTCGGTCTAGATTTTCCTTACTGCAAAAAAGAGGATATCAAATGGGATATCGGCAGAATAAACAATCTGAATATCAGCAAAGAATGCAAAGAAAAAATACTCGGCGGAACCCTTGCGAAAATTTTAAATGAAAAATTTTAAAACCCTGCAATAATTTTCACTTCCGGTGTGTATTATGAGTAAAGGAGGAATCATTATGAAAAACAAATCACTGAAAATTACAGCTTTAATCCTCTCCGTTTTACTGCCGGTACTGATTTTATCATCCTGCGGCTCCGCAAAAAGTATGGCTGATTACGCTGACGAAACCGGAGAATCATACGATTACGGGTACGCGGTGAACGCGTCGGAACAGAAATCCGTTTCTTATGATGAAAACAATTCCGGCAAGGGCGATACTCAAAAGCAGAACGGCAGTGCCATGGCAGACGCCGAAAGCAGAAAACTGATAAGAAACGCGGAGCTCTCAGCTGAAACAAAGGATTTTGAAAAATTCAATAAAGACATTGAAACCGAAATCAATAAAGCCGGAGGATATATCGAGTCTTCCAATGTTTCGGGAAATTCTTATGACTCATTTTCAAACAGATACGCGGATATTACAATAAGAATTCCCGCCGAAAAATTAGACGCATTTCTTTCAACCGTCGGTAATCTCGCAAACATTACCTCAAAAAACATTTCCCTGAAAGATATAACAGCGGATTATATTGATACAGAGGCGAGAATCAGAGCTCTTGAAAGCGAACAGAAGGCCCTGCTTGCAATTCTTGAAAAAGCAACCAAAGTATCCGAAATCATTGAAGTTCAGGACAGATTAACCGACGTCAACGCCGAGCTTGACAGTTACAAATCACAGCTCAGAACATTTGACAAACTTGTCAGTTACTCAACCGTCAGAATTCATATCAATGAAGTTGACAGAGTTTCGCCGTCCGGAGAAAAGACAGGATTTTTCACCGAAATCAAAAACCGTCTTTCGGATAACCTCTATAACGTGGGACAGGGTCTCAGAAGCTTTGTTATCTTCATTATCTCCTCCCTGCCTTATTTCGCAATCATAGCCGTAATTATAATTGTAATAATTATTATAATCCGTAAAATCAAGAGAAAAAGAAAAATACGCAAAGTAAAAGAAAACGCACAGTCCGATCAGCAGTCAAGCTGAAAACGAAAAAGCGGCACAGAGTTTACGCGGAAGGTATTATTACAGTCCGGGCGTAAAGAGTGATGAAATCACTTTCATACGTTGATAAGGAGCCGGAGCATGGCAGACAAGATTTCAGGCAGACAGGCCTTCGATATCGCTTATGAAAAATTCACAGACACAGTTTACCGTGTTGCCTGCCACAACACGGTAACTTTTGCTGACGCCGAGGATATCACGCAGGATGTTTTTATGAAGCTTATTGAAAAAAAGAGATCTTTTGAAAGCGAAGAACACCTGAAAGCGTGGCTTATAAGAGTTACACTCAATCTCTGCCGTAATCTCAACAGAAAAAGCGGCAGGATATCCGTACTTGACGAAAATATCCCCTGCGAAGACAAAGATACCGACATTCTGCTCTGTGTCAAATCGCTTCCGGAAAACTACCGCAACGCAATATATCTTCATTACTATGAAGGATATACCGCGGCGGAAATCGCGGAGATAACCGGAGGAAAGCAGAACACGGTGCTTTCATATCTCAGCAGAGGAAGAGAAATGCTGAAAAAACAGTTGTCGGGAGGTTTTGAAGATGAATAAAAATGATTATATCAAAGCCGTGGACAATCTGAAGGCGAGCGATGAGCTCAAAGAAAAAATACTGAACAATGCAAAACCCGTAAAGAAAAATTACAGGAAATATATTATAGCCGCGGCTTCTTTCTTTATTGTTATTATTGCCGCAGGCGCTTTTATAATTCCGAATATGACAATGGGCAAGAGCGCGGACTCAAATCAGGCAGAAGAAAAAGTAATGGTAAATTACGACATGGAATCAGCAAATAGCGGGGAATTATCAAATCCGGACAGCCACATTTTATTCGCTGTTACCGCGCTTCCCGACGGGGAGCAGACCAAGGTCAACACCGGTCTGTCATTCTGGGATTATACAGAGGACGGCAGAAATATAGCTGTTCACCTTATCGGCGACGGTTTTGAGTACATCGTTACGGTAAACGAAGAAGACACGGAAATAATCCGTGTTGAAAAGGATTAGCAATCATGCCTTGCGGCTTGATTATATATTTATTTAAGGAGCGTACTGTTTGAAAAAGTACAACACACCGGAGATTGACAGCTGACCGGGAGGTTTGCAGTCAACCGGACAAACCTCCCGCTTTCACGCAATTGAAGTCAACAATTTTCAGGAGGTAAAATAATGAATAAAAATGACTGCATAATCCGTTTGGAAAACGAAAATGATTTCAGGGAAGTTGAAAATCTCGTCAGAGAAGCATTCTGGAATGTTTACCGCCCCGGATGCAGCGAGCATTATGTGATACACACTCTCAGGGATGACCCAGCTTTTGTCAGAAAACTTGATTTTGTTATGGAGATTGACGGCAAAATCATCGGACAGAATATGTTCATGGAAACCGTAATAAACTCCGATGACGGAAGAATTATTCCCGTTCTGACGATGGGACCTGTCTGCATCACACCGGAACTTCAGCGGAAAGGTTACGGAAAGAAACTGCTCGATTATTCTCTGGAAAAAGCAGCAGAACTCGGTTACGGCGCGGTTTTGTTTGAAGGCAGCATCGCCTTTTACGGAAAAAGCGGGTTTGACTATGCCCGCAATTTCAATATCCGTTATCATGATTTGCCGGAGGATGCCGACGACTCGTTCTTTCTCTGCAAGGAACTTGTCGAGGGTTATCTCGACGGAGTCACCGGCATTTATCAGACACCTCACGGATATTATGTAAGCGACGATGAAGTTGAAGAATTCGACAGGCTGTTTCCCGAAAAGGTCAAGCTTAAGCTTCCCGGACAGATATTCTGAGCGGTAAAAATGCTCCCTTTGGGCGGATGCCCAAAGGGAGCATAATGCTTATGTATTATTTATCCGATGATTTTGCCTTCGGGCATATTGAAACGGAAAGTCAGTTCCTCACCGTTATCAATATAGACAACGGACATTATTCCGTTGATATATTCCGCGGATTTGATTTTAACGTCTTTTTCAGCGAAGAATTCACGGACAAGCTGACATTCTCTTTCGCCGTAATCGCCTGCGTTATCCGAAATAAACAGGACATCGCCGAAAAGGTTGTTGACCTTTGCGAGAATCATTTTCTGCTCTTCGGTAAAAGTAAGATTATTCTTTCTCAGGAAGAAAACATCGGGGTCGCTGATGAAAACACGCTGATTGAGGTGTCTGCGGAAAATGGTGTTATTCATACTGTTCTGAGCGGAGGGCAGCTCGCGGTTAAGACTCAGTTTGTTATAGAACTTGCCGCTGTATTTAAGATCGACATCACATGTGATACGGCAGGCATCGACAACACCGAAAGCAGGTCCGAGCGGAACGCCGCAGCCGAGGATAAGCTTCTCCTCGCCTACACACTCGCGAAGGAAATCCATTGCCTCGCACATAATCTGACCTCTTGATTTGCCGTTTCTCGGATGAATAGCCTGAGAATAAAGAAAATCAAGCTTGACCATATCATATCCCCAATCATTGAGGATAACATTGAAAAAGTTTTTGATATATTCTCTCGCGCCCTCGTTATACATATCAAGAGTATAAGAGCCATTCCAGGCGAAGGTGCCCCATTCATTCGCTCCTTTTTCATCTTTTATGAGCCAGTCGGGATGCTCTTTAACCACCCTGGAAACTCTCTGCGCCGAAAACGGAGCAATCCAGATACCCGCAAGATAACCTTTCTTATGGATTTCATCAGCGCAGTATTTCATTCCCTTCGGGAATTTCTTTTCATCGACGGCAAGCCAGTCGCCGACATAAGTTTCATATCCGTCGTCAATCTGGAAAATGGAAACGGAATCCTTGACTCTGTCAAGACCGTTAAGGTCGCGGATGATGATATTTTCATCAATTTTCTGGAAATAGTTATACCATGAGGTGTAACCGGAAAGATGCTTTATTTTCGGCTTTCTGAGATTAAGAGAAGCAAAGTAATCGTCAAAAACGTCGTCATATTTGCCGCTTATGAAACGTACATTCATAAGCTCATAATCGGAGTCCGTTTCAACACCTTCGACATCCCTGCGGATTGTGAATGCGTCTTTTGACGAATCAACCGAGAAAACGGTATAGCCCTTTCTTTCACTCATGGAGCCGAAGAATTCGATATTCTCTCCCCTGCGGAAATATGTATAGGTAAAT
>JAFWRV010000082.1 GCA_017519685.1 Clostridia bacterium | reverse complement strand
TTTGAGAGCCGCACCGCTGCTATTGCGTGGATTTGCTCAAATCAACTTAAAAAGCATAATCTGACAGAAGAATTCAGAAAATACCTTATCGGTCTTCAATATGAAGCCGAAAAAATAATAGACAACGGAACCGGCACGGATGACCCAATAATCAAGGACCCGGAGATTCAGAGAAGCCCAACCGGTTATGTTACGGCAATGAGAATTGCCGAAGAAAACCACGTTTCATGGAATACAATTTACAAGTATTCCGTGTATGCCAGAACCATAGAAGAAATTGGTAAAAAAGCACCTGATATTGTTCCTTTTATTCTATCCGGAAGATATAAAATATCGCAAAAAAATCTCATTGATCTCTCAAAAATGTCACCCGAGCAGATTGATAAAATCGTTGTCAGATTGGAAAAAGACGGAGAAAAATATGTTCAATACAAAAAGGCAAGAAAAGAAATATCTTCCTTTTCTGATAAAAAACCGATATACTCTTCCGCTTCAACTACTTCTGTAAACGATATGCCATCATTTGATCCGGATGCGGAGATTACATCACTTGCCTTGACAATTCCCTCGTGGTCAAGTTCTATTGACCGAGTGGTAAATAAAACCGATTTTTCCATTGTTACTCCTGCGGCGAAGAATAAATTGACAATATCGTTGCGGCAATTAAACCAAATAATATCGGATCTTTTACGAACTCTTAAGGAGGGCTTGAGCGATGATTGACACCAGCGCTTTTGTTCCGAATGTTCATTTTGAGCAAATACCGATAAAAAATCTTGTATCCAATCAGGATTATCAGAGAAATCTTTCACAAAAACATATTGAAAAAGCCGCAGCAAATTTTGACCTCTGTCAGATTAACCCTGTAAAAGTCAGCCGCAGAGATGGAATCAACTATGTTTTCAACGGGCAACATACTATTGAAATTGTCGCTTTAGTTTCTGGCTCAAGAGAAACACCTGTTTGGTGTATGATTTATGATGATTTGACCTATAGGCATGAGGCGGATATTTTTGCAAATCAGATGAAATATGTAAAGCCCCTGCAACCATATGAAGTTTTCATGGCAAACCTGGAAGCTGGAAACGATGAGCAGATTATTATTCGAGATCTTGTAGAATCTTATGGCATGTGTATAAGTCATAATAAGATGCCGGGGAATATTTGCGCCGTTTCAACCCTTGAATATATCTTTGAAAAATACGGTTTTCATGTTCTGAATAAAACATTGCGTCTTATAATTGGAGCATGGGAAGGCGATGTAAATTCATTTTCGGCCAATATAATGAAAGCAGTTGCGAAGATAATCGATGTTTACGGTGAAAGCATAAATGAAGAAGAATTTAAAGAAAGAGTCGGCGCTATATCCGTAAAAGCTCTGACTCGCACCGCTAAGGAACGTCGGCCCGGTTCAATGGGCTTTGCTGAGGCAATGATTTTAGAATATAACGGGCGAAAAAAGAATAGTGCATTTCGCCTTTCACTCAATAAGCTTTATTCCCGTGAGCGTGATATTTTCAGTGATTTAGTAGATGAAATTGATTATGATTCCGATGATTATCCTGTTGCCGAAAGCGAAGAACAATTGAAAATGCTTTGATTATCGATCAAACAGTAAAGCCCCACGGCCATCCGCAGGGCTTTACTTGTCCTTATTTTACTTTCAGAAATCCTCTTTCAAATGCATTATATTCATTGCCAGGCTCTATGACAAATGTTTTTTCGCCCATTTCAAAACTGACATTGATTTTGTTTTCAGATTTGTGATATTTAGTTATAGTTCCTTCGCCAAATTTCGCATGAACGACCATCATTCCTTCTCTAATATTCGGCATAACAAACTTTGGCTTTGGTGGTTCTTCTTTAGGCTTTTCTGAAGTGTTATCAACAGGGTTTATGCCATATTTCTCGGTAACAGTGCTTGGCTTTGATTTTGTTACGGGATTATTATGGATTTTTTTCGACTTTTCCGGAATATCGTCAATTGCCGATGTTATGACTGATGCAAGAGAAAGCGTTGCCTGCTGGTTAGCATAAAGCTTGTTATATTCTTCGCGTTTAAGAACTGTATCCCAACCACCGACATCTTCGCCTTCGTGTTTGTCAATTCCGGTATAGTTAAGACTTGAACTCTCGTATCTTCTGAAACCGAAAATACCTTGATTCATCTTTTCGGGATCAAAGAGTCCGATATCACAAAGAACATCAAAATCTTTTACCGAAAGACCGGTAACTTTTTTGAACAGTTCGGGTTGAAGCTGGGTTATAACATCTTTAATTGTCTGTTCACGGTAATCTGTAAGATACATAAATGAAGGAATTCTTGCTGCGAGTTTTAGAAGATTTTCTTGAACTTGCTTGCGAAGAGACTTGAGCTTTTTCTCCTCTTCGCTAAGTTCTTGTTTGTCTTTTTTGCTTTTCTTATCATCATCCGTTGTCTTTGCTTTTTTAATCTTTTCAGAGCGGTTGATGATGGTTTCAATATCTGCATTGAGAGATCTGAATCCTTCAATGTTCATAAGAGCATCCAATGCGTCCTGATTATTCTGCAATCTTTTGAGAGTGTCGTTATCGACATGAACAAGCAATGCTGTTTGCCAGCGTTTTGCAAGCAGAGTTGCCGATATTCCGGCATATGTAATATCAAGAACATCCTGTGCGGAAATAACATTCATTGAACTCCCGTCAAATGCAAGCACCGGAAGAAATTTAATAAAATCTTTTACTTTTTCCTCGGGGTTGTTATCCTCTATTTTAAGTCTGCAGGAATAATCGGAAATCTGCCTTAAAGCTCTGTTAAGGGCAAAGTCAAAGATATAGCATTCCGGCTTTACTATTTCAGTCTGACCTTTGTCATTAACAGTTGTCCACGGTGACTGGACACGAAAAGCAGACTGAAAATATGTTTCCGGACTCTTCATATTGCAGAGCATAAAGATACCACTCCAGGGGCGAACCGTAACACCTGTCATCAGTTTACCGCAGGAGAGAGTGATTGTTTTAGTCTTTAGCGGGTCATCCATCGCGTATTTAACGGGAGGAAGAGCATCCAGTCCGGTTCCGGCTTTTGTGCCGGCGCATACTACGACTTTATAATCGTTAAAGAATTTATTTGTGTTTGCCCTGAGCAAATTACCCATAGCAAAACATGAAGCAATGTTCGGAAGATACCAAACTGTATGAGTAAGCGAGTTTTTAAGCGTCCCGTCAGAGAACGGCATCGGCGGTTTGTCATTGCCGAGTTTCAATCCATCAACAGGCATATAATTGCCCCTTATCATTTCAAGCCATTTTTGAACCTCATCTTCATATATAAATTTTGCGCTTTCCGGATTGCCTTTTTCTTGATACTCGGCCTTAAAAAATTCGTTTAAATCAAACTCATCATATTCGCCGCCCATAGCAATCTGAGTTATGCTGTCGGGGACTTTGTAAGTCAACATAACCATTCTCGGGAGTGCGGCATACGGATTTTCGCCATCGCCCGACCAGTTGGCTTTTGCTGTCTGTTCATCAGAATATGTCCAATTGAAAATCTGGTCTTCAAGAAACTCGCCCGTATAAAGCGCCCTAAATGGTGTGCCGGATAAATATAAATAATAATTTGTAGTTATATCAATCCAGCTTTCATTAATAGCGTCCGCAGCTTCATCTTGCTGGTATTTTTCCGCGTCGAAATTAGCAGCATCTTCTTCATCGGGATTTTCAAACAGCTTTTTTGCGTTATCTCTCCATGCACCGAAGTGGTATTCATCAAAAATAACAATATCCCAGTTAGTAGCATGAATAAATTCGTTTTTCGGCTTGATTCCTCCGTTTTCAGTTGTGCCGAGCAGATTCTGAAAAGAACCGAAAACGACTATCGGTTTTGATTTGTCACACTTGTCAAAGAGTTTATCAAATGATATTTTTTCATCTTTTGCTTCTTTGTCGGAAACAAACTGCCAACCTTCAAAATCAATATGAGATGACAGGTCTTCCTGCCATGCAGATTCAACCGCCGGCTTGAAAGTGAGCACAAGAACTCTTTTGAACCCCATTTTCTTGGCAAGCTGATAAGAAGCAAACGTCTTACCAAAACGCATTTTTGCATTCCAGAGATACTTTGGTGGATGAGTCGAATCTTCCTCTTTTGATTTTATAAAGTATCTGGCTGTATCTTCAACCGCTCTTTTTTGCTCATCCCTCATCTTAAAAGTTGCGGTTCTGCCGACGGTCATCTTATAATTACCTCTGACCGCTTCAATGGCAGCGAGTGCATCTCTTTCAGTACATTTATACCATTCGTTTCTGTCTTCGCCAGCGTTTAACTGTCTGAATCCATTTTTTCCAAGAACCTTGTGAACATCTTTGTCAATAAAGCATGTTCCATCATCTCTCATAGCAGAAACTGTAAACAAGATTTTATATTCACAAGCAAAACCGGCTCTGTGTAACTGCCCGCGAATACAATCGTCTGCATTTTCCATATCAGTATATCCGATTTTTATATATCCTTTATGTGAAGGAACATCAGGGAGAACATATCCGTAAATTGTCGGATTAACAGAAGGACGCGATTGAAGAATCTCATTTAAGGTAATTGTATTAGCCATTTAATTCTCCTCCGTTAAAATCAACTTCCCTAATTGATTCTTCAATAACTTTAATTTCTTCTGCATTTAAACTGTATTTTGCATACAGCTTATCATCATCCCATTTTTCGTTAAAATCTTGAATAGGGACAAACTGATATACACCGCGAGGACCGTTTTGGGTTTTCTTTTTTATACTAACCAAATATCTAAAAAATTTTGTTTCCAAATATGAGATTATGTGTTTACATTCATTTTTTGTGAAATTATGCTTTTCGGGGTCGTAGCCAATCACAAGAAATGTCTGCGAACAAACACTGTTAGGTTCTCCATATGTAGGTTTGCCAATAATGATATCATCACTACCACTACCACCGGCAGCGGGCATAAATATTTTATGTAAATCCTTAGTCTTTTTATTCTTAGGTAATTGAGAAGAACTTATCCAACGAAATGTTCTTTCTCTATCAACATTAAGATAATACTTTATGGTATGAGTAGCATCTTTTGTAAGAGAGTATCCCTTCCAATTAGAGGTTAAATAAGTACTATCATCAAAAAAGTGCTTCGGGCTTACAAGACCAGAAAAATTATTATCTTGTTCAAGATAATAGTCTCCCTCTACCTTTTGTATTTTTTCAATTATTGAATATGCTCGCGGGTCTCTCACAACAATTCCTGAGTGCATAGCATCGAGATAGTCAAATCTAGTTAAAACATTATCATCTGCTTGATGAAAAACATAGTTGCACTTGCCAAAATAATCTTTTTCCCAAAGGAAATAAC
>JAFWRV010000081.1 GCA_017519685.1 Clostridia bacterium | reverse complement strand
GGTCGGCTCTGTTGAGCATCCGATGCTTCCCGAGCATTACATTGAGTGGATTGCTCTCAAAACAAAGTCCGGCAATCAGAGAAAAGCTCTCAAGCCCGGCGACAAGCCCGAGGCGTGCTTCGCAATCTGCGACGGCGATGAGGTTGAGGCGGTTTACGCTTACTGCAACCTTCACAGTCTCTGGAAAGCATAATCAACATCAGACAAAAATATTCCGGACTTTGCTCCGGAATATTTTTTGAAAGGCGCTTAACCGTATATGAAAGACAGACTGTTTTCAGACAAGCTGTTTTTAAACAAGCTTACTAAACTTGCCCTGCCGATAGCGTTCCAGAGTCTTATGCTCGCCTGCGTTGCCGCCGCCGACGCGGTTATGCTCGGCAGCATAGAGCAGAACTCAATGTCAGCCGTGTCGCTCGCGACCCAGATTCAGTTCATGCAGAATATGGTGCTTATGGCGATTGTCGCGGCAACACTTTCTCTCGGTTCGCAATACTGGGGCAAAAATGATAAAAAAACACTTGATATAATCTTCTGTATGAGTCTGAGAGTCAGCGTTCTGACCTCGGTCCTGTTTTTCGTCGGCTGCGTCTTCTTTCCGCGGATTCTGATGACCGTGTTCACAAATGAGCCGGCTCTTATCGAAATCGGAATCAAATACCTGCGTATCGCCGGATTTTCCTATCTGATGACAGGTGTTTCACAGTGTTATCTGTCTATGATGAAGGTCAGCGAGCACGCTTCGATGTCTGCGAAAATCAGCACCGGAGCCGTACTGCTGAACATCGTTCTGAACGGCATTTTTATCTACGGCTTTTCAATGGGCGCCGAGGGCGCCGCGCTGGCAACTCTTATTTCGAGAACGGCTGAGATTCTTGCCTGCGTCGCTGTTTCATACGGTAAAACATATATTCATCCCTCATTGAAGGGACTTATCACTTTCAATAAGCTCCTTATAAAAGATTATTACAGGATAATGCTCCCGGTTCTCGGAGCAAGTCTTCTCTGGGGAGTCGGGTTCACATCCTACTCCGCGTTTATGGGGCATCTCGGCACGGATGCCGCGGCGGCGAACTCCGTTTCCGCGGTGGTGCGCGACCTTATCTGCTGCCTTTGCGACGGTCTTGCCGCGGGCGGAGGAATTCTTGTCGGCAATGAACTCGGAGCGGGCGACCTTCAGAGGGGAAAGCTCTACGGCGACAGAGTCGCGAAGCTCGCTTTCATAATCGGCGGCGTTTCATCCGCGCTTATGTTTCTTGTGACTCCGGTTGTGCTGAAAACCGTCAGACTGACCGACAGGGCGCGTGAATATCTGCTGCAGATGCTGCTTGTAATGGCAATCTACATTATCGGCAGAGCCGTCAATTCCGTAATAATCAACGGCATATTTGCCGCGGGAGGCGATACCGCGTTTGACCTTTATTCGCTCGCGGTGTTTATGTGGTGCGTTGCGGTGCCTCTTGCCGCGCTCGGCACATTTGTTTTTCACTGGCCGATATGGGTAGTCTATTCCTGCACCTGTCTTGACGAAGTCGGAAAAATCCCGTGGGTTATCGCGCACTACAAAAAATACAAGTGGGTAAAAGATCTTACAAGAAACAATACGGAAATCAAACAGGCATAAATCATAACCACCCGTCAAACGGGTGGTTTGCTCTAGGGCTAAAAGCCACTGTTACTTGCCCGCGTCTCAAGGCGCGGGCTTTCACTATGTTCAAGCCTTATTGCGTTTGCCGCTTTGGCATACCCCTGAAGGGGTTTATT
>JAFWRV010000080.1 GCA_017519685.1 Clostridia bacterium | reverse complement strand
ATAATATTTATAATTATTTTTCTTATCAGTATAATCGGAAAAGCATATTTTCAGTTAATATTAAAATAATACTTATTAAAAAACAAACCATATAACGACATAAGATTTGTAAAGACAACAAATCAAATCGTTATATGGTTTTAAATTTATCAGAATAAGCGTAATATTATTGAATAAGCATCATTCATTAATGACGCCGGAAGATTTTAAAAAGCGGAATAATCTGTCAATATCCTCGACTCTGATTCTTTTGGAAACAACATAAGTTTTCAGAGAGCCGTCAGCGTTACGCTCACCGAATTTCCCGTAAGTAGCCGTAACAAGCGTTCCGTCTGGAAGAATAACATGACCGCAGTATCCCGTGTCGGCATCGGCTGTTATTCCCGGTTCAGTCTGACCGTCAGAATAAGTGTGAGCAAGCTTAATACGGTACTGACCTTCCCGATTGTTTTTAAGGTCGTCAAATGTTCCTATCCAGCCGCACCAGCCCTCGGAAAACCAGTTCTTATTACTGTCGGGTACATATTTATTAAGCTTATTATAATCTCTCTCAATTGAGCGGAAATCAATATAAAGTCTTCCGTCGGGCAAATAATCCGCTTTATGCCTTTCTCCGTTAAGTGAAGCGGGCGCATAAACGGGAGCCGACCAGGTTTCACCTTCATCGGACGAAAAGAAAAGCAGTGAATTGTATGTTTTACTGTTACTTCTCGTTATAAGGCAAAGCTCGTCACCGTTGCCTCTATCTGACCTGATACACTCAACCTCACAAATATTGGCTGCTTTTTCAATTTCTCTGTATTCGGAAAGATAAGGAACGGGCAGCGACCATTTCATTTCACCGTTTTCAAATGTAAGAACCGTTTTGTAATTGATAAAATCGGGGGTATGGAACAAGCCCATCCACTTGTCTGTAAATTTGCCGTTTACCTTTAATCTTGTCAGAGAAGCAAGAGCGACAATGGTTATAAAATCAAAGCCTTCATCTTTACCGTAAAAACGCTTGAACTCCGAAAATGATTTACCCTCATCATCCGAAAGCGAGCAGCAGAATCCTCCTTCGGAACCCTTGCCGTCATTCCAATCGGGATTGCCGCATACAAGAAGCAGTTTATCGGGTGTACCGTCTGAAAACTCAAGGCGGTAAACCGTTGGAGTTTCTCTGGAATTTTTCCAGCTGAGAGGAGCGTTACGGATGTAATCGGGATATGTCAAACCGCCGTCGTGACTGATTTTGCTTACAACCGCTCCTTTACCGTGACCCTGCGGATAAACCGTAAGAATATCCCCGTTCTTCAGCAAAACCGAATCAGGGTGGCCGAGATAATCAAGTGAATCGTCAACCACTTGATGCGTGAAAAGATATTTAAGGTCCGCCGGGCAGTCCGCCGGCTCCTTATCAAGAGCTATTCTGGGAATTGAATAATCCCCTGCTCCGTGTGAAAACAATTCTTCGCTGAACTTCAAGACTTTACCTCATTGATATTTTTTTAACACTTTAATCGCGTTTTCTGCGTCAACGGGAAAATCAATAACATCCGCTTCAACAGCGCATTGCCCGACTCCCGCGGCTATCAAAGGCCTGATGAACAAATCCTGGTCAAACCTGTCACCGTCTTTCGGATAAACGCGTCTGTCCTCATATCCTTCAATCTCGGGATAAGGATTTGACGTATGAGCGTGAATAATCCTGTCGCCGTATCCGGCGAGTGCTTCAAGAGAATCATCCTGACAAACCATATGCCTGACATCGGCAAGAGATCTGATATAAGGTGAATTTACTCTGTCCGCAATTTCCATTGCCTGAGGAACTGTGTTTATAACATTGCATTCCTGAGGTCTTAACGGCTCAATGGCTATTTTGATATTATATTTTTCACAAAGAGGAGCAACGTCATTTATAAGGAATTTTACAATTT
>JAFWRV010000079.1 GCA_017519685.1 Clostridia bacterium | reverse complement strand
TACCTATAACAGTTGAAAATTTAATTTTTATTATTATATAATACAGAAAATTAAATATTTTTGTTTTGTTATAAATTTTGCGCCTCATCCCTATGGGAGAGACAGCAAGGAGGAATATACATGTCAAAAAAAACAAAAGCAACTGTAATGATGGGCTTGCTGACAGCGATTGTATTTGTTTTCCAATTTGTCAGTATGTCTATCAGAACCGCAACCTTTTCCATCACTCTTTCACTTGTGCCGATAGTAGTCGGAGCTGCGCTGTACGGCAAATGGGCGGGAGCATGGCTCGGATTGGTTTTCGGAACAGCAGTATTGCTGACGGGTGACGCAAATGTATTTTTAGCCGTTAATGTACCGGGAACTATAATTACTGTTCTTCTTAAAGGCGTTCTCGCGGGATTTGCATCCGGTCTTGTATATGACCTGATTAAACGGAAAAACGATACACTTGCAACTTATATTTCCGGAATTCTGACGCCTGTTGTCAATACAGGAGTATTTATTCTCGGATGCCTGACTTTCTTTATGCCTACCATCAAAGAATGGGCAGGGGACACAAATGCCGTAAAATATATCTTTATTGGATTAATCGGCTTTAATTTCTTCATTGAACTTGCAGTCAACTTGCTGCTCAGTCCCACAATTGCCAGAATTATAAAAATCGGCAGAAAAGAAAAGATTAATGACTGACCTATTTTATAATTAACAGGGGTTGATATCATGGTATTGGCTATTGATATAGGAAACACAAATATCGTTATCGGTATTTTTGAGAATGACGCTTTTTCTTTTAAGGAAAGGATTTCAACCGATACATCAAAAACAGATCTTGAATATGTCGTTGAGTTTCAGGCACTGCTGAATTTATATGATATAGATAAGAAAAAAATTGACGGCGCCGTAATTTCATCGGTTGTTCCGCCTCTTAACAACGTAATCAACTCTGTCGTATATAAGGTGTTCGGTGTAAAAGCGCTTATGGTCGGTCCCGGCATTAAAACCGGATTAAACCTCGCTGTTGATAATCCTGCTTCTGTCGGTGCGGATTTAATTGTGGATTCCGTTGCCGGATTGAAAGACTACGGCGCTCCTTTGATTTTGATTGATATGGGTACAGCGACTACTGTTACCGTTGTTGATAAGTACGGAAGCTTTATCGGCGGAATGATATTGCCGGGAGCCAGGGTTTCTCTTGATTCTTTGGTAAACCGCACATCCCAGTTACCGACAATTTCAATTGAACCGTCAAAAAATGTTGTCGGTAAAAATACTGTTGACTGTATGAAAAGCGGAATTGTCAACGGACAGGCGGCTATGCTTGACGGATTGATCGATAAGATTAATACCGAATTGGGATATAGCTGTAAAGTTGTTGCCGCCGGCGGTCTTGTTTCCTGCATTGTGCCTCATTGCTCTCATGAAATAATAATTGATGATGAATTGACTTTAAGAGGATTGAAGTATATTTACGAGAAAAACAAGTAAAAGTCAAATTCATTTTGTTGTTTTCATACTTTATTATTCTAAATAAACTTAAGCCGCATAACAATGTAAGATTTCTTCTGAATCTTCTTTGTTACGCGGCTTTTTTTGTACTATAAGTATTAAACGGTTTCTTTCAATTCTTTGACAAGCGCGGTTATACAGTCTTTTTCAAAAGGATTGCTAAGACCGCAGGACGTAATCATATCAGTATAAAATCCCTTCGCGGATAATTTGCACAGTTTCAGATAATTGTTCCACGCTTCATTAAAATCCTTTTTCATCCATACCTTGAATTGCATAGCGCAAATACTTGCCAAAACATAATCGATGTAATAAAAAGGCGATGTGAATATGTGTCCTTGTCTTTGCCAGTAACCTCCGCAGGAAAAGAAAGGATCGTTATCATAATCAAGCAACGGCCTGTATTGCGATTCGAGTTCTTTCCAGACATCTTTACGCTGCTGCGGAGTCATTTCGGGATTCTCGTAAACAATATGCTGAAATTCGTCAACCATACATCCGTACGGGATAAATATTATGGAATCTTCAGTATGAAGTGTAATGTAGTCGCCGGCTTTTTCGCCGAAGAACATATCCATATATTTATATGTGAAATACTCCATTGACATTGAATGTATTTCAGCAGTTTCCATTGTGATATCGTTGAATTCTTTTATTTCTTCTCCGGCAGTAAGATATCCCTGAAACGCATGTCCGCATTCATGGGTAATCAAGCCGACATCATCGAATGTACCGTTGCAGTTTCCGAATATAAAAGGAAGTCTGTAATCGGGAAGGAAAGTCATATAGCCGCCTTGCTGTTTGTTTTTTCTGGTGAAAATATCAAACAGTTCATTTTCGTTCATTACATCAATAAAACCCGATGTTTCTTTTGAAAGAG
>JAFWRV010000078.1 GCA_017519685.1 Clostridia bacterium | reverse complement strand
CCTGAAGAAGAACTTCATCGGCTGTCGCGAACGCGTTGACCGCCGGAGTGGTCTTGCTTCCGCCGAGTAAAAGCTTCTGGTTGGGGATAACGATAAGGGAGTCAACATTCTTGACAAGCTTTTCAATACCGTCAAGAGCTTCCTTCATTCTCTTTTTGCCTTCCCAGTTGAAGGGCTTGGTAACAACGCCTATGGTAAGACAGCCCGCCTCTTTTGCGATACCCGCAATAATCGGCGCCGCGCCTGTACCTGTGCCGCCGCCCATACCGGTGGTTACGAATACCATGTCGGTTCCTTTGATAACCTCGGCTATCTGTTCTTTGCTTTCTTCGGCAGCAGCCGCACCTACTTCGCTTCTGCCTCCTGCGCCCTGGCCGTGGGTTGTCTTTTCACCGATCTGGATTTTGTGTGTGGCGGCTGATTTTGAAAGAACCTGTTTATCTGTATTAACGGCGATGAATTCAGCGCCCTGAATTCCTCTTTCAATCATTCTGTTGACAGCGTTTCCGCCACCGCCGCCTACACCTATAACTTTTATCTGAACTGCGCTTTCAAAATCATTTTCAATTTCAAATGCCATTAATGATTACCTCCGCATTCCTATATAAATACAGCATAATACTAACATATTAAAATGAAAAATACAAGATTTATTTTTAAAATTTACGGTTTGATTACATTTTTTTTTGAAAACCGTATTGATTATGCGGCATTTACGGTTGTTTCTTCCTTACCGGCGTCGGTTTTTGTGCCTGTGTTTTCCTCTTTTTCTTCTTCGCCGATACAGTCTTTTATTTCTTCATCATATTCTTCAAGCTCGGGAATGTCGTTGTAGTTTTTCGGCGCGAATACGGCTTTCGGGGTATCGGAAACATCGAGCACGCCGTATTGCGAAGGGGACAGTTCGTTTTCTTTGTTTATGGATTTCTTCGCAAGTGAGATTTTTTTGCCTATATTATCGGCATTTCCTATTTTTATAAGTATTCTGCCGTCATAAATCAGGTATATATTGTCTTTTTTCTCAATATTAACAAGGTTGATTTTACTGAACTTGCTTGCTTTTATCGCTTTGGCTGTTTCGGTTATGACCGCGGATGATGTTTCCGCGTTTGAGGAAAGCACATCGCCGGGGGAGAGAGCCGCGCTTTTTCCGGCGCCCTTAATAAGAATTGCGGATTCGGGGATTTTACCCGCTATATCCGTTACTCTGAGAGACCCTGTCAGCAAGGCGAATGCTTCGCTTGCCGTCTGTACCGCAAAAACGTTTTTTGAATTTTTTGCCGTGACAATGACAGTATCGGGATATTTCTTTTTGATTGCGATATTCTCTATTTTGGGCAAGGCCCTTTCTATATCGTCGGCAAGTTTTTCCGTATCGAGTTTCAGCAGATTTTTTCCTTCCGCTGAGTGAGCGGCGGAGACTATTTCCTGAACCGAGTAATTCAGCTTGGCGCCGTTTTCGACCGATATGTTTCTGACTCTGAATATCAGTAAAACGGCTGTCAGAATAACAGCTGAAATCAGCAATAAGGGAATTAACGCAAGCAGTATTTTCTTAAGAATAATTTTTGCTTTGGAATTCCTTTTTTTCTTCTTCTTTTTCATCGTACCCATCCGTTTATTTTACTATTTCGCAAACGGTTTTATATATTCTTTCGGTCGCATCCGTAACAGCCATTTTCTTCGCGTTCGCGGAGATCTGAGCCAGACGTTCTCTGTCGGAGAGCAGTCCGTTTACGGTTTCGGTAAGTTTTTCCGGTGTGAGGTCCTTTTCTTCAATAAGCACTGCCGCGTTGTTATCGACAAGCGCCTTTGCGTTATGATACTGATGGTTTTCCGCTACGTAGGGAGAGGGGATGAGAACGGACGCTTTGCCCGATGCCTGAAGCTCGCTGAGCGTGCTTGCTCCGGAGCGGCAGATTACCAGATCCGCCGCGGGCAGGCATTTCGGAATATCTATATACTCCGTTATACGGATATTGTCATTTCCGTCAACATCAACGCCGTCCGCTTTAAGTCTTTCGGCAAAGTCTGTTCCGTTTTTGCCTGTCGCGTGAAGAAATACGCAGTCGTTATCTTTGTATTTTGCTTTGATAAGACCGAAAACCGCGTCGTTTACCGGCTTTGCTCCGAGCGAGCCGCCCATTGAAAGAATAAGGGGCTTGCCGCCGAGATTGAGTTCCGCTTTTGCTTTTTCCGCATCCGCGCTGAGTATTTCTCCGCGAATCGGAAGGCCTGTTATGACACAGGGATTTTTTGATTTGAGATACTGCTCCGCTTTCTCGCTTGTCAGCATAACTCTGTCAACTTTTCCGGCAAGCGCTTTATTGGTAACGCCCGGGAAAGCGTTCTGCTCGTGAATCGCGGTCGGGATTTTCATTTTTGCCGCCATTCTGAGAACAGGACCGCTGACGTATCCGCCGAATCCGATTACCAGATCGGGTTTAAAATCCTTTATAATCTTTTTTACCGCGGAAGAAGATCTGAGAAGCTTGATAACAGTCACAATATTGTGCTTGATATCCTCCCATTTGAAGGAACGGTAAAAGCCCTGAATGCTGATAGTTCTGAGTTCATATCCCGCTTTGGGTACGAGCACGGATTCCATCTTTTCGGCAGTGCCGACAAAGACGATTTCGGCATCGGGATTTTTCTGCTTTATATAATCCGCCGTACCGATAGCGGGGTTGATGTGACCTCCGGTGCCGCCCGCGGCGATGAGTATCTTTTTACCGTTTAGCATTTTGTTTGACTCCTTTGCTTCTGTCGGTATCCTTTGCCACGCTCAGAACAATACCGACACTTGCCAGACTGATTAACATGGAGGAACCTCCGCTGCTGAAGAACGGCAGACTGATTCCCGTGTTCGGAAGAAGCGAGGTGGCGACCGCAATATTTATAAGCACCTGAAGCGCGATCTGAACGCTGATACCCAGCGCGACAAGTGAACCGTAGTAGGTTTTTGAGTGAATGGCAATCCTGATTCCCTGAAATACAAGGAAGCCGAAAAGGGCGATAACCCCGATTGAGCCGAAAAATCCGAGCTCCTCGCCTATGACGGCAAAGATAAAGTCGTTTGACTTTTCCGAAAGGTTACTGACCTTCTGACCGGAGTTACCGAAGCCGACTCCGAAAAAGCCTCCCGAACCTATTCCGTAGAGGGACTGGAGAACCTGCCTTGCGTTATTGATTTTTTCCTTGGCGGTGATTGAATTTTCATCGAGAAGGATTTTTTTCCATATTCTGATTCTGTCTATCTGGTACTCGTGTATTCCCGGAACGAGAGAAAGCGAATCCGGTTTCCAGATTACGGCGAGGATTCCGATTACGACTATTGCCGTTATAACGGCGAAGCCCTTTTTTGACATATCGCCGAACCACATCATTGAATATCCTATACAAAGGAAAAGAATCGCGCCGGAAAGGTGGCTTTCCGCAAGCACAAGCACACCGTAGAACGCCGTGATGATAAGAAAGATTACGAAAGTCGATAATTTTAAGTGCTTTTCCTTGTATTTGTCGATAAGATAGGCAAGGTATAAAATCAGCGCGACCTTACCGAGCTCCGACGGCTGGAAGTGCCAGAGCCATCTGTGAGTTCCGTTATAGTCCTCCGATGTCAGCAGAACTATGAACATAAACGCGGTTGCCAGCATCATAAAGGCGGCGGAAACATTTTTGTAGGTTTCGATTTTTACGTGAGAGGCAATTGCCATAACGACAAGGCCGGCTATCGCGTAAACCAACTGTTCCATATTGGAATAACTCGCCGAATAATGAATGAGAAGTCCGAAAAGCACAAGCGCCAGGACCGTTATTATGTATGTTACGTCGGATATTCCTCTCGAGAAAACATCCGCGGGGTTTTTAAGCTGCTTAACTACCGTGAGGGGACCCTGATAAATCTGTTTCGCTTCGGGAATAACGAATCTGTGAACGCAGTCTTTGAAAAATTGAGAAAACGGATTTCCCGTTTTTGCTGTCTGTTCCTGTGCCATAGGGTCACCTCCTTATTTTTGTTTATCTTTCTTCAAGTCTGTCGTAAACCGAGTAGATAACTTCTTCGAGTTTCATTCCGCGGCTTGCTTTATAGAGCACAGCGTCGCCTTCACGAAGCTCTGCGGCTATCGCGTCGGCAAGTTCGAATTTGTCGCTGAAAGAATAAACGGACTCAACGCCGTTCTTTTTGGCGCTTTCAGCGGTCACAAGCGATTTTTCGCCGTAAGTGAAAAGAATATCTATTTTGTTGTCCGCGGCGTATTTTCCGACAAGCGCGTGCGCTTTATCGCTGTAATCTCCGAGCTCAAGCATATCGCCGGTCACGGCAATCTTTCTGCCCGAATTCATACTTCCGAGAACGCTCATTGCCGCCGCCTGGGAGTCGGGACTCGCGTTGTAGCAATCCTCAATGAATGTCATACCGTATTTTCTGACTATCTTCTGTCTCAGCCCTGTCGTACGGTAGTTTTTAAGCGCCTCCAGCGCTTCGCCCGGCTCAATGCCGAAAACCGTGCCTGCCGCAACGGCGGAAAGCGCGTTGATGATGTTATGGCGGCCCGTAAAGGGTAGGCGCACCTTTACGGAGCCGCCGGCGAAACTGCAAGTGAAGGCAGTTTCAACATCTGTGGAGGTAGTATCGAGCGCTTTAAAAGCGCAGTTGAAGTCATTCATTCCGAAACGTATGACCTTATGCCCGCCGAAATCCGCCTTTGAGAGCATATCGTCATCGCCGTTTACTATTACCGGCGCGCCGGGTTTCATACCTTCGAGAATTTCGAGTTTCGCTTTGAGAATACCTTCTCTTGAGCCGAGATTTTCGATGTGTGAAACGCCGATATTCGTTATGATTGCGGCATCGGGTTTTACCGCCGCGGTCATTCTCGATATTTCGCCGAAATTGCTCATACCCATTTCAATAACTGCCGCCTGATGATGCTTTTCGAGATTGAAAAGGGTGAGGGGGACGCCTATTTCATTGTTGAGGTTTCCCTCATTTTTGAGAGTGTCATATTTTGCGCTCATCACGCAGTGCGTCATCTCTTTGGTAGTCGTTTTTCCGACCGAGCCGGTTATACCGACAACGGGGATATCAAAAAGCGAACGGTAATATCCCGCAAGAGAGAGCAGAGCGGAACGTGTATT
>JAFWRV010000077.1 GCA_017519685.1 Clostridia bacterium | reverse complement strand
TATTGCGTCATTGGTGCAGTAATTCTGTATTTTGTCATAAATCGTAAAGATTTCCTTTTTGTTTTTCAGGTAATCGCCGGCATCAACATTATCGTTTATGAGTGAATGCATATAACGAACAAGTATGCGAAAATCGGAGGGATATTTATGATAAGCTTCTGCCATAAATGACAGCGAACCATCGCTCCCTTTATACTTGCCGTTATCAAATTTATCAACGATTTCAAGGATTTCTTCTTCATTTTTCGCCTTATCAACTCCGAGCAAATTATCGGTTGAAACGGAGAAGAAAGCAGCTATAGCCGGCAGCAGCTCTATATCGGGATAACTCTCGCCCCGCTCCCATTTGCTGACAGCCTGAAAAGAAACACCGAGAAATTCCGCGAGCGCTTCTTGTGTCAGATCACGCTCTTTGCGCAGGCTTCTGATGTTTTCGCTGAAATAGTTGTTCATAAAATCACCTCATATTATATTTAGACCGGCCCGTCTGATGTAATAATATCGTAAAAACGCGGTGAACTCAATAAACCGGTTCTTGAAAAATATTCAACCGCCGGTTGAATAGCAGTTGAGTACGAAAGCCGGAGACAAAGCTCCGGCTTTCCTTATTATCTTGATTGCCTCGCAAAATCATTCTTTCTCTTTACCCGTAATGACTGTCCAGCCGTCAAGGCTGCCCTCTGCGGTATGGATGCTGACCGAGCCGTTCGTTACCTGTACCGTGCCCAGAAATCCGGGCAAACATAACGGCAGAGTGATGTTATCCGCGGCAGGTCTGAGGCGGATGGTTTTACGCGCGCTGTCAACCTGAAGGCCGAGCGCCGCGTTAAGAGTGGTCCAGCTCGACAAGGGGCGCGAGTAGTGATGTCCGCACTCCCAGTGATCCCACAGCGCGCCGAAACGCGCCTGATTTGCGTAAATTGACTCAACAACGGCGTCCGCTTCTTTCTGCATGCCGACGCTTATGCACAGCGCCGCCGCGACATAGCCGATTCCGGTCCAGACCGCTTCGGTCTGGCAGTTTTTGTGCGTATATAAAGTTGTGCGCCGTCCTTCGGGGCAGGTGGCGTTGACAAGACCGCCGTCAGGTGTGAAATTACCGCCGAGCACGGCTCTCATAACAGTTCTTATACGGTCATCGCTCAGGTTTCCGCCGATGCCTGCCGCGCGCAGAAACCATTCGCCGTCAAGCTGGTCGGTCATCAGACTTTCGTCTTTTTCTGTATCTGTCTGCCAGAGGTTATAGTATTCGCCGTTCCACAGGCGTTTTTCAAGCGAATCAAGACCTTTTTCAAGTATTTCGGTCCAGCGGTCGCGGCGTGCGGAGTCATTCATCTCATCCGCGATTCGCGCCGCGGCTTTCAGCGCGGCGAGCCACAGAACTGCTATATAAACAGGTGTGCCCGAAAAGTTCCAGGCGTCATAGGTGTTCCGCTTGGTACCGCTGTCCGGCAGGCCGTCGCCGTCCGTGTCAAGCTCACCGATGGAATCAACGGCGGAGACAACATGCCGCCACATATCCTCGAGGTATTCTCTGTCGCCGGTATAGAGATAGTCGCGCAGCACCATAAGTACAAACTGGTTGTTCATATCCACGCGCTCAAAACCGTCGCCGATGTGGTCAAGGTCGGGCGTAAAGAAATGATGAACGCGCCCGTCTTCACGCTGAAAAGCGGCGCCCATACGCATCTGCCCCAGCTGAAGATTTGGGAAAAGCGACAGAAGGCCGAATGACGCGTGATATGTTATGTCGGTCGTGTGGAATCCGCAGAAGCCCTGCCCTTCCCAGAGACCGAATTTGCCGTCTTTAAGATACCACGAGCATTTGACAAGCGTGCTGAGATGCCCGCTCCAGCAGTCGGGATATACTTCGGGCAGGCTTGTGCTGTAAAGAAGTTCTGAAAAAGCGACGGCTTTGTCAAAAACATCGTGTCTGTTATTGCGCAGGAACGCGTTGGCATCCGCCGCGCCTTCAAAAAGATTCTCGTAGTAATGCCCGAGCCGTCTGCCGTCTTTTGAAAAATGATTCGGGAAGAACCACGACAGCACAAAACGGACCGTCTTTTTCTCACCCGGAGCGAGAACGGTATTTCCGCAAAGCGCCGCCGCGCCGAACTCCTCGGCTTTCAGCTTTTCCTGCCCGCGAAGGGCTTTGAGAAACAGCGCCTGCTCCGCGCGGTTTGCCGGGAAGGAGGGACGGGTCCCGCGTATGCGCCGCAGAACGGACGCCGCAAACGGGTATCCGGCATATTCTTTGCACAGCGAGGCAAGCTCTTCATCAGTCAGATTATCCGTGTTTTCGGGTATTTCCGCCGGGGGAGCGACGGCATCGCTGCAAGGCAGACTGCCTGTTTCGCGAAAGCCGAAAAGAACCGATTCCTGGCTGACTCCGAAATCGTCATCGTCAAATATATATTCTCTGATAAAGCGGCCGTATTCGCCCGCGATATATGATTTTTCAACATTTCCGCCTAAGCTGAAGCTCAGCTCTCCGCAATCCGCCGCGTCGGTTTTCACGGCAGGACGCATTGTGACACCGATGCTGTCGGAATCTTCCGAAAGGGAATTGCGGCATCCGCCGATGTTGCAGAATTCCGGCACAAGTGTTCCGAGAACGCTTACCGTCAGCGGTTCGGACCCGGTGTTTTCAATTTCAAAATCCATATAAAATCCCGGTGTTGCCGCAATATCTGTCTTATGCGGCACAAACGGCGACACAGCCGTACCCGTAACACGGCAGGGCAAAGCTCCGTCTTCATAATCAAGTCTGCACACGGGAAATCTGCCATCGAAACTGATTTTTTCAAAAGGTTTGTTCCACGGAAACATGCGGTAGGAAAAATCGTCCTGCTCGGTTCTCATACCGAGCTTTCGCACAACGGGAAGCTCTCCCGCCTTCTGCGCGCGGACCCAGAATGACAGCGCGCCTGTGCGGCACTCGCCGTCATAAGCTTTTTTATCCCAGCACACCTCGGTCATTCTCGGCGGATTGGCAATCTGCCAGTAGTGGAACTCGCCGTCGGGCATAAGTTCAACGCTCCCCGCGCCTATTCCGCCCAGCGCGATTCCGCTGACGCTCGGTTTTGTCATAATAATTTTCGCCATAAGCAATTCCCCCTGGTAATCCCGGTTTTCAATGTGATTATATCATTAATACAGTTGTATTTCAATAATAAAGGTAAACGACCCGCTTCGCCGCAACAAACTCTGTATCTCCCCCGAAAAGTAGGGCACGGATTTATCCGTGCCCTACGAGGGTACTACTTGTAAGAGTTTCGGGCTTTATCGCCACACCCGCCCTTCGGGCACCCTCTCCGATCTCGGAGAGGGCCACAATCTGCGGCAACTTATTTCTTATCTTGATTTGCTGTTGCCACTTCAACACTGCAATAGATGATTAAAGTGACGGAATATATGTTTCATAATATTCCAAACCGTACAACAACACCGGATGTTTAATCCCGCTGTCCTTAAACACGCAAGGTTCCCTTATGCTTGGCCCTCTCCGAGATCGGAGAGGGTGGCACAACGTGCCGGGTGTGGCGATTATACAATCGCCGACATAGTCGGCAACCGAAATTATTCATTATTCATTATAAATTATTCATTAAAGTACGAAATCCTCCCGCATCCGCGGGAGGAGTTCTTATCATTTATTAAACAAATCAATAACCTTCTGGATTAATTTGCACAGCCAGTAATAAATCCGGGCGAAGAAGCCGTTATTGACCTTGACGGTGACTTCTTCGGTTTCGCCTATTACTTTGCCGTCGCGGCTTGTTACTACCGCTTTTATCGTGTAATCCTCTGTCGGGTTTTCCACTTGGAAGCCGTTGCCTTCTCCGGCTTTCTCGCCGTTGACATACCAGGTGACAGTCGAGCCGGCGGGAAGTTTCTCGGGATTTACTCCGAAGGCGTTAGCGATTCCGTAGTCGTT
>JAFWRV010000076.1 GCA_017519685.1 Clostridia bacterium | reverse complement strand
GTCAAATTTTGAGGCAATCAGGGTTTCCGGGGTTTCGGGACCGAAATTTCCGAGGAAAACCACAAGCGCGTTACAGCCGGCTTTGTTGACGTCTTCAACAGCCGCAAGCATATCTTTTTCGTTTTCAACGGTTACCTTGCATTCATAAATATCATCTCCGTATGCGGAAACGATTGCCTCTCTGCGGGAGACTGAAAGACCGATAGGGAAACAGTCTCTTGAAACCGCTATGATTCCGAGTTTGACATCGGGTATGTTTTTCATAATAATTCCTCCGGATAATTTTTCATCTATTTTATCATAAAAAATTTAAATTAACAAGTATTATAAATGATTTTCTTGACGATGTTGTTCCTTTATGATAATATACTATAAGGTGATTTAATGGATAATTACAGTTTAATGCTTAACAATATAATTTTCAGCAAAAACACATTGAAACTTGACTTGGCCGCAGTTTACCCTTCGGACGGATTTGTTCCCAAGGTGGACGCGGTTTTTGAACAGTCGGGTCAGACGAGGCGCCTGCCCGTTTCCATGACGGGAAACTATAAAAGAAAAAAAGACGGAATGTCTGTCGCTGTTTACTCTTATTCATTTCTGATGGATTACATTTTCTTCGGAGAGAAAAAGACCGATGATATCAGTCTTACTTTTGAAATAAGAAGCGGCAATTCCGGCTATGAGAAAACCGGATTCTGTGTTTCGGATTCAATAGTTCTTTCCTGCAGGGATAAGGATATAGATAAGAAATATATCGCGGGAAAAGAATTTGAGGGCGTCTGCTCTTTTACCCGGCATGAAGAATCCGAGAATGAGGAAGAGGCCGCGGATGATTTTCTGTACGGCTTTACTCCCTGTCCGGAAGACGGTAAGGTAATAATTTCCGTGTCCGAGCGCGCTGGGAAAACAGGGAACGGCGTTTTTTCGGGAATAATGCTTAAATTCTCGCTTGCGCTCGCCGTAATCGGCTGTGTACTGCTGATGCCTTATTTCATCATTGACGGAATTCTCGCGGGTCTTAAAATAATTCCCGAGCATAAGGCGCCGGTTTCGGACAGCGCTGTAAAAAACATCATTTATCAGATTAAGGCAAACATCGCCACATTTCTCAAATCCGATGTCAAGGATTCCGCGAGCGCCATGAAGCTCGTTTCAATCCGTGACACCTACTATGAAAGATACTATAAAAAAATGTGCAGAAAACCGATTGTCCAAAACAGGGTATCGTTCATTTCCGGCAGAAGAGATGAAATCGGCGGCAACGAAAAATTTGTTTACGACATAATAAAGGACAATCCCGACATTGAGTTTAAGTTCTTCCAGAATTCCGATCTCGACCGTTACAGCCACGACACAAAAAAGAAGGCCTTCTATGAGCTTTACGCCACATCAAAGGTTGTGGTTGTCGATGACTTTTACAATATGCTCAATACCGTTGAAAAGAGAGACGGTGTGACGCTTATCCAGCTCTGGCACGCCTGCGGGGCGTTCAAGACTTTCGGCTTCACCCGGCTGGGCAAACCGGGCGGTCCGAAGCAGAAATTCATGAGCCACAGAATGTATGATTACGCAACCGTCAGTTCGGAAAACATTGCCGATTTTTATGCCGAGGGTTTCGGTGTCAGCGATGAAAAAATCGTGCCCACCGGAGTCCCGAGAACGGATATATTCTTTGATGATGAGTATGCCGTAAAAATCAGAAACGATTTTTACGCGAGATATCCTCATCTTAAGGATAAAAAAATCGTGATGTTTGCTCCGACATTCAGAGGATGGGGGCAGTTAAGCGCGTTTTACCCTCTCTCTGTTTTCAACCCCGAAAAATTCGTTTCCTCGCTCGGCGATGACTATGCGCTGATTATCAAGCTTCATCCTTTCTGCGCCGAGAAATTCACCTTTGACAGTAAGTTCTCGGACCGTATAATCGACCTGTCCGATGAGGATGAGATTAACGACCTCCTGTTCGTCACGGATGTTCTGATAACCGATTACTCAAGCTGTATTTTTGAAGCGTCACTGCTCGATATTCCGATGCTTTTCTATGCGTTTGACTTGTATAAATATATTTCCGACAGGGATTTTTACTGCGATTATGAGTCTTTCGTTCCGGGAAAAACGGTGTTTGATCAGGAACAGCTGACCGAAGCGATTCTTAAATCGGATTTTGAGACCGAAAAGATTGAACCGTTCAGGAACAAGTATTTTTCTCATACGGACGGCAAATCAAGTCAGAGAGCTGCCGACATTATTCTGAAAGCTTTAAATCTTTAAAGAAGGTGTATATATGAAAGAATATTTTGATTTTTCCTCCGCCGCGTTTATCACCGCAAAATTTGAAAACTATTTCGGACAGAAGAACAGTCCCTGGGGGCAGAAAAAGCCCGCCCTCTATCAGCATACAGATCTCGTTGACTGGATAGGGCTTCCCGTATTTATCAAGGACTTTGAACTGAAAAAGACGGAAAATACCAAATTGTATTTTTCCGCGCTGGGATGCGTCGAGATTTACATCAACGGCAAAAGAACGGATTTCGGCGAAATGAAACCCGGATGGAGCGACTATAATAAAAGAGCGTTATACTGGGAAGAGGATATTTCAGATTTTGTCGTTCCCGGTAAAAACAGAATTCTCGCTGTCGTATCTCCCGGCTGGTACTGCGGAAGAATAGCGGGCGGCTATTACGGTGAAAATCCGCCTTCGGTTATTATCGCAGTCAGAAACGGAAAAAAGGTTGCCGCCGAGACCGATACTTCATGGGTTTGCAATGTCTGCGGACAGATAAGGACCGCCGATATCTGGGACGGCGAATACAGAGATAACCGCGAAACCGATTATACGGTTATGTCTGAAACCGGCTATGATGTTTCAAAGTGGAAAAAAGCAAAAGTATTCAACTATAAAGGTGAGGTAACACCGTTCATAGGTTCAAAGGTCAAAAGGAGAGACCGTCTTTCTCTAAAACCCGAGAATATCAAGGTTTCAAACGGTACTGAATTTAACGGTACACATTTCGGCAAGCTTACGATAAGCAATCCCGACGCTTCGCTTCCTCTTAAAGTTCAGCGCGGTGAAAAGGTAACCGTTGATTTCGGTCAGGAAACAGTAGGTCGTCTTCATATCCGCTTCAGGGCGGCTGAAGGCGTTGCCGTTAAAATGCGCTACGCTGAGTTTCTCAACGACAGCGGCGATATTGACAGAGGCAATGACGGACCTGACGGCTCGGTATATACAATCAATCTGCGCTCCGCTCTCGGAAAGGCGTATTGTGTTGCCGGCAAAGAAAAAACGACGGATTACGCCCCGACTTTCACATTTTTCGGCTACCGCTATGTTGAGATTTCTTCCGAGGACAGCTTTGAAATAGTAAGTCTGAAGGCCGAGGTTGTCGGCAATGATAATATTGAAATCGGCAAAATCGAAACTTCGGATGAACTTGTTAATAAACTGATATCCAATGCGCTCTGGGGTCAGAGAGGCAATTACCTGAGCGTCCCGACAGACTGTCCTCAGAGAGACGAAAGACTCGGATGGACAGGCGACGCGCAGGCATTCAGCATTACCGCCGGATATAACGCCGATGTTTACGGCTTCTTCCGCAAATGGATGCAGGATATGAGAGATTCCCAGGGAAAGCGCGGCGGTTACGCCGATGTCAATCCCAGAGTCGGGGTCGTCAATATTAAAATAACCGCTAT
>JAFWRV010000075.1 GCA_017519685.1 Clostridia bacterium | reverse complement strand
TCAGTTACTCCGCATACCGAGCAGGTTCTTACCGAGCATGAGTCGCCGCCGCAGGTTTCAGAGACTTTGTCTTCCCACTCGCCGAATGAATGGCCGAGCGCGGGAATTGCCATGCTGAACTGAGTAGCGTCACACTTTGTGCAGTGGATGCTCTTTGAACCATCTACGGTGCAGGTCGCTGCTTTGTCTGTGATGTATTCGCTGCCCCAGGTATGACCCTGAACGTGACGGTTTGCGATTTCCTCAGCTTCACATACCGAGCAGGTTCTTACTGAGTATGATTCACCGTCGCAGGTATCGGCAACAACATTGGTCCAATCGCCGTATGAGTGACCGAGCGCGGGAATCGAGGTGCTGAACTGCGTTGCGTCACACTTTGAGCAGTGAATGCTCTTTGAGCCGTCTGTGGTACAGGTTGCTTCTTTGTCTGTGGTGTATTCGTTCTCCCAGATATGATCCTGAGCGTGAACATTAGCGGTTTCCTTAACTCCGCATACGGAGCAGGTTCTTTCTGAGTATGAGTTGCCGCCGCAGGTTTCGGAGATCTTATCTTCCCAATCGCCGAATGTGTGGCCGAGCGCGGGAATAGCGGTGCTGAACTGAGTGGCGTCACACTTTGTGCAGTGAATGCTCTTTGCGCCGTCTTCGGTGCAGGTTGCTGCTTTGTCTATGGTATATTCGCTGCTCCAGGTATGACCCTGAACGTGACGGTTTGCTTCTTCCTCAGCTCCGCATACAGAGCAGGTTCTTACTGAGTATGATTCACCGTCGCAGGTATCGGCAACAACGTTTGTCCAATCGCCGTATGAGTGACCGGTCGCGGGAATTACGGTGCTGAACTGCGTGGCGTCACACTTTGAGCAGTGAATGCTCTTTGAACCGTCGGTTGTACAGGTTGCTGCCTGGTCTATGGTGTATTCGCTCGCCCAGATATGATCCTGAGCGTGAACATTTGCTGTTTCCTTAAAGCCGCATTCGGTGCAGACTCTTTCTGTGAAGGAGTCGCCGCCGCAGGTTGCCGAAATAACGTTTTCCCAATCACCGAATGAGTGACCGAGCGCGGGAATATCTACTATATAACTTTCGCCGCAATCGCAGGTAAAGGTTTTGACACCGGTCTGTGTGCAGGTAGGTTCCGTGGTCACTGCGGCTGTATAATTGTGAATATGGCCCGCGGTAGAATCAGTAATGGTAAGAATATTTGCACACTTGAATGTTTCGATAAATTCATCTGCATTCTCGCCGGTTATCGTCTCGGGTACTCCGCCTTCAAAACCGTATACGGAAGAAATTTCGTCGCCGACAGTTGACATAACAAACAGATATCTGCCGATATTTACGGGAGCGTCGCAGCGCTGTGTTATGACACCGTTTTCATCAATTTCATAGTAAGTGATTACATAATCCGAATCCTTGACAAGGACCTTGTCGCCTGTAACGGTCGGATTCGCGTTTATCTCTTTACTTGTGTATCCGACATTAAGCGTGCCGTAATCAACAGTGTAATTCTTGCTGTGCTCCACGGCTTCAAATATCGCTTTGAGATTTAAGTCTTCGGAAAGCGAATTGATTTCATATACTGCATTTGTGCTGACATTTGAGCCGTTATTCATCCATCCCTTGAACACATAGCCGTTATTGGGAAGGGCTGTAACGGTAACGTCGGCGCCGCTTGCGATATAGTCGCCGCTTGAAGCAAATGAAGGCTCATCCGCGCCGTCAACAATGTATGAAATGTCGCTTGAACCCTTGTTTTCGGTATCAACTGTTACCTTATACGCTGATGAAGTAAGGGTATATGTTGCGCCGTTTAACTTCAGAGTGTATTTAGAGTCAATTTCTTCAAAAACGGGGTAGCCCGTATTAACGTCAAGGTTAATCGGATATCTGCCGGCCTCTGTGGCTGTAAAGGCATCACTTACTGCGTTTACCGCTTCATCTGCCCAGATATTGTCGATGTCGCCTTCAACATCATAAGAGATAAAGCTGAGTTTATCTGTCTCGCTTGCGTTGCAGGGAGCTTCGCAGTTAAGAACAGAGACCTTGAGGTCGCGCTTGCTGACGTTGATTGACGCGGCGGCAGTAAGCTTTTTACTGTCGGGTTCGTCGCTTTCGGGTTCGTCGCTTACGGCGTTGATGATATAGGCGCCCGCTTTGTCCGGAGTAAATGTATTGCCTTCAATAAGTCCGGTTATTTCATTGCCGCCGTACATTACCGTATAATTGATGTTATCCGCGGCAGCGCCCTGACTGTCTTTGATAATTACCGGATTAAGGTCCAGACGCTCACCGTATTTGATATCGCTTCCCGAAATGACAAGCTTTTTCTCACTGCCGATTTCCGGATCATTGACAACGTAAATTATTGTTTTTTCGGATGTGCTCGCCTTATAGTTGTTATCGCCGGAAGAGGAAACTGTAATCTCATAAACACCGGGATCCGTAAATGTATATTCCATGCTGTCGCCGGCTACGGTGTTATTCAATACCACATTTCCTGTTTCCGTGTTTTTGATTACAAATGAATAACTGTCAAATGAAACAGCTCCGTTTGTCGTCTGGGAAGTGGAAGATGCCTTAAGGAATAATCTGTCACCGTCAGCGGAGGTTTCTCCGACAACAATCGTTTCCGTGCCGGTTTGTTTATTTACTTTAACTGCCTTGAATTCTTCGGCTTTTATGTCAGTTCCGTTCTGATTGATTATTACGGTATCATACGAATTTGATTCCTCAATATTAAGTTCTGCCCATTTGCTGCCGCCGTCACAATCGAATTTGTAGAAGATTCGTCTTATGGTTCCTTCTTCGGTTCCTTCTTCGGAAATCTGGTCAAAACTGTATACTTTGTATGAAGCGTTGTCATC
>JAFWRV010000074.1 GCA_017519685.1 Clostridia bacterium | reverse complement strand
CTGCCTCCACCATTAGCAATCTGTTACAGGAGTGCTACACGCTGCTGGAGTTTCCCTGCACACCGCTACCCGAGGTGGAGGAGACGCTGCAGTGGCTGAAGGCCAACACAAGGTACAGGCTCGTGGTGTTCACCAAGGGACGCGCAGCAGGCAGGAGATCATTGTAACTTGCCGAATATGTGGAACGGTCGTAAAATACGCTGATTTCTTCCTCGCCGAGTTTATACTCTCTGCCGTTTGCGTCCTGCGCGTAATATATTCTCACTCTGCGGCGGCGGTCAACTCCGGATTTAAGGTCGGCAAAATATGTTTTTTCAACCGTCCTCGTCGCAAGGCTCTTGTCAAACGATTCCGTTTTTTTGGTGACGGTTTCTTTGACCGCGGTAGTTACCGCTTTCGCGGTCGTCGTAACAATCTTCGTCGTCGTTACAACCGCCTTGGTTGTTGTCGGGACTGTCGTGGGCGCAGCCGTTGTTGTCGGTGCCTTTGTTGTTGAGGGCGGCTCCGTTACGGGAGCCTCTGTTTCAGTCACCCGGGTCTCGGTCTCTTGTGTCTGTGTCTGATAGGTTTCGCTTTCCGTTGTTTTGCCGATACTATCCGTCATGGATATAAAGTCTTCCCGGGATGTCTGCTCCGCGGCGGAGGTAACGCTGTTTTCTTTATCAACGCGGCGGCATGACGCGAGAGTCAGCACCGTGATTATTATCATAACTGTTGCGATAATTTTAGTTTTCATTTTCTCTCCCTGAATTCCGCCACTTCTTTACGGGGCATCCGTTTTTTACGAACGCTCCCCTGAATTCGGGGTAACATCCGCATTTAAGGCAGGTGCCGTCGGCAAGGAATTCACATTTGCCGCATATTTCAAGTCTGCGGCGGTACTCGTCATCACCGGTCTTCTCGGCAGGCGGTATTCTGAGAATTCTTTCCCTGATATCATTCAGGATATCTTCTCTGCCGCTTTTAAAAAGAAGGCACCGGTAACAAACTCTGTTTTCATTCATCTTTCAATCGTGAATCTGACCACGCTGCACGCGGGCAGTTTTGCCGTAAAGCCGTCTTCCGTTTTGACAAAATCGGTAAACTCCGCGCAGCCGACAGCGTTCTTATTCTCAAATGTGTTGTAAGCGTCCGCTTTGCCTGTCACGATTTCCGCTTTGACGGATTTAACCGCGCTGTCAGCGACCTGGCATTTGATTTCAGCCGCACGGGTCATATCCGTATTGGTAACGGTTGAATAAATGATGCCGTTTGCGTCTTCAGACGCGCTCTCAGTGAGAGAGGGAACTCTTTCACCGTCGGTTCCCGTTTCGGGGGAGGTGATATAGGAACCGAGCAGGGTGTTGTTCTGATGCGCTTTATACATTTTGAAAATATAGTAAGTCGGCGTAAGAACCATATCCGCTCCGTCGGTCAGCGCAACCGACTGAAGAACATTTATTGTCTGGGCGACGTTGCACATTCTGATTCTGTCGGCATGCTTATTGAAAATATTGAGAGACATTCCGGCAACAATCGCGTCACGCATGGCGTTCTGCTG
>JAFWRV010000073.1 GCA_017519685.1 Clostridia bacterium | reverse complement strand
TAAGTTCCAGAGAAGGCGTTGATTCCGTCTTCAAAAAAGCCGAGGAAGTATTCGGCGGAAGAAAAATCGATTTGTTTTACGCCAATGCCGGCTTCCCCTATTATGAGGAATTCAATTATACAAACTGGGAAAGAATTCTGGATATATTTGAAACCAACACTATCTCCCCTATTTATACATACGCAAAATATCTTCATCATCTTGACGGCAGAGAGGGACATCTCGCATATACCGTATCGGCTATCGGTCAGATGGCCATGCCCGGCTATGCGCTTTATTCCGCCACCAAATTCGCTCTTCACGGATTTCAGCAGGCAATCCGTCTTGAGATGCCGAATTCGCTGAAATTAACCTGCCTGTATCCCGTAGCGACGGATACTAATTTCTTTAAGGTCGCGGCGCCGATTGATTTTAAAAAGCCTTTCCCGGTTCAGAAACCCGAGGTTGTAGCGCGCAAGATGGTCGCAGGCCTTGAAAATGAAAAGAAATTTGTCTCGCCGAGTCCTCTCTTTGCTCTGTCTAAAGTTCTTATGGCTCTTGCTCCTCCGGTCCGGACCATATACTGGAAACTTGAGCAAGCAAAACTTGAGAATTTCAAAGCAGAAATTGAAAAGCTGAAAGGAATAATAAGATGAGCTTTGAAAAATTGTTTTCGCCGATTAAAATCGGAAAACTTGAAATAAAAAACAGGATTGTTATGACCGCCGCCGAATTCAGTCTCGGTCAGATTGACGGCACGCCGACTGAGAGAATGATGGATTATTATGAAGAAAGAGCAAAGGGCGAAGTCGGTCTTATTATACCCGGAATATGCAGGGTCAACGATATGGGAGCAGCGTCAACATTCACTCAGCTTTCAATGAGCAGCGACAGACATATTGAACCCATGCGTGAGATGGCAAGACGCATCCACTCTCACGGGGCAAAGCTCTGCATTCAGCTTCATCATCCCGGCAGACAGGGTTATGCAAGTTCGATTAATTCTCTGCCGCTTATCACTCCTATGGTCAAAGCGTTTCCCGGGCTTCCCGGCCTGCTGTTTAAAACAACCCCCGTTTTACTCGGACTTGAGCAGAGGAAAATTTGCTTTTCCATGCAGGCTCCTTCCGACTGCGAGCTGTCGGCTCACGGCGCAACAAGAATTCACGCCATGAGTAAAAAAGAGATCAAATCTCTGATAAATGATTTTATCGATGCGGCAGTAAGGTGCAAAAAAGCCGATGTCGATGCCGTTGAACTGCATTCAACACACGGATATATTCTGCATCAGTTTCTCAGCCCGAACACCAATAAAAGAACAGATGAATACGGCGGCAGTTTTGAAAACAGGCTGAGATTTATTTCTGAAATTATTAACGGCATAAAAGAAAAATGCGGTAAAGATTATCCCCTGATTGTACGTCTTACAGTTGATGAAATGTATGATAAAATCGGAAAGCCCGGAAAAGGATACGGACTTGAAGAAGGAATTAAAATTGCAAAGGCGCTTGAAAAACTCGGCATTGACGCGATAGATGTATCCTGCGCCTGCTATGATACATATAATTACTGGCTTGAGCCGACATCGTTTGAGACGGGCTGGAGAGCATATCTGGCAAAAGCTGTCAAAGAAAATGTTTCTGTACCTGTAATTGCCGCCAATTTTATCCGCTCACCGGAGCAGGCGGAAAAGCAGCTTGAAGAGGGATATCAGGATATGGTAGGCTCTGCGAGAAGCTTTATTTGCGACCCTCATCTTGCGCTTAAAGCAAAAGAAGGCAGAACGAATGAAATCCGCAGATGTATCGGCTGTCTTCACTGTATCGACTCGTTTATCAGAAACGCCGGAGTGGGCAAACCCGGTGAATGTGCCCTGAACCCGGGTGTCGGAAATGAAAAAGAATATCTTAATCCCGTTAAGGACGGCAAAGGAAGAAGAACAGTTGTTATCGGCGCCGGACCTGCCGGCCTGACCGCTGCTGTTACACTTGCCCGCAGGGGCTTTGAAGTTACCGTTTTTGAAAAAAACGATAAGCCCGGCGGTCAGGTTATTGCAGCATCATCCGGTCATCTGAAAGAAAAGCTCTACTGGTGTATTGAGGATATGATGACCGAAGCCGAAAATCTCGGAACAGAATTCCGGTTTAACACCGAAGCAAACGAAAATAATGTCAGAGAACTTGATCCTTACGCAATTATTCTGGCAACAGGCTCTAAACCGGTGATGCCCCGCTCCGTTAAAGGAATTGAATCGGATAATGTTTTTACGGCTCCGGATATTCTGCTTCGCAAAACCGTTATTGAAAACAAAAAAGTTGCCGTTATCGGAAGCGGTCTTACCGGTCTTGAAACCGCTGAATTCCTTGCAATGTGCGGAAATGAAGTAATCATTATTGAAGCCGCGGGCACCGTTGCGCCGAGCGCCTGGTTCCAGCACGTTGACGATTCTCTCTCAAGGCTTATTCCGCTCGGTGTAACCATTAAGACTTCATCGTTACTTGTGTCAATCGGCAATAAAGAAATTGTTGTAAAAAGCGCCTCCGGTACATCTGAAACCCTGGAATGCGATGCGGTCGTAATGGCAGTGGAAGTTAAAAGCGACAAATCGCTTCTTGACGATATGCAGAATATCACCGTCAATACATTTATTTGCGGAGATGCGTATAAAGGCGGAAGTATCGGAAAAGCAAATCTTGACGCATATAAAACCGCTATGTGTATTATTTAATATTTGCATGTTTTTCTGTCGGCGCCTATACCGTTTTTTAATGTTGTGAAATACAGCCGTCGGACCGGCAAACGAACAGAATACCTGATTGTTTCAGGATGTCAGGTAAACGGGATTTCTCCCGAAACAACTGATTTTGCTTTTTCATTTTTATGTCCCGGCTCATAAAACCCGGAGCTGTGCAAAATTCTGTTTTGCGCAGCTCCTTTTTCACAATTTGACTAATTCTTTTGTGACCGGTTTTTCGCTTAACCACAACAGATTGTGGTTTTTTTTACATAATGTAAAACTTAATAAAATGGTTTTAATTTTAATTATTATTATGATATAATACTTTAGCTGGTTACTATAATACTTTCTGTAAAGAGTGATAAAATTGACCTACAAGGTAAACAGTACCTGTATGAACAGTACGTTTGCGGTTCCGCAGAGCATAGTCAGCAATCACCTGAGACTCGCTTCGGGAGAGCAGATAAAAGTTCTTTTGCTGATTCTCGGCAAAGCTCCCGGTAAACTTGACGAAAAGCAGATTGCCGAAATGCTGAAACTCAGCGTAAGCGATGTGGAAGACTGTCTGCAATACTGGACTCTTATGGGTATTCTGGAGCCGTGCGAAAAGAATTCATCCGCTCCGGAAAAATATATTCCCTCCCCCGCGCCCGAAAAAGAAAAGAAACCGGAAGTAAAACCCGCGGTTGAATATTCCCGTCCGAGCGCGTCGGTAATCGCCGCGAGGATGGAAGAGTCCGCGGAAATCCGCTCTCTTTTTTCGGAACTTCAGAAAAAGCTCGGCAAGACAATCGGATATGACGGGCAGAGTACATTCCTTATACTTCACGACACATTCGGACTGCCTGCCGATGTTATCTTTATGCTCGTTGACTACTGCGTCAGCGTGAACAAAACGGGATTTTCCTATATCGAAGCGGCGGGCAAAGACTGGAGCGAACAGGAAATAGATACCATTGACAAGGCGGCGGAAAAAATCGCCTCCCTTGACAGAGTAAACGCAATGTGGAAAAAACTTGCCGCCGCGGCAGGTCTCAATAACCCCAAACCCACATCGTTGCAGTCAAAGAAACTCGAATACTGGATAAACGGACTGAATATGAGTTTCGATATGATATATCTCGCTTACGAAAGAATGGCGGAGCGTACCGGAAAACTCAGTCTTGCCTATATGGAAAAAATTCTCATCGGCTGGTATAACAGCAAACTGAAAACACCGGCGGAGGTTGAGGCGAGCGAAAAGGTATCCTCCGACGCAAAGAAAAAAGCGGATTCGTTCTCCGGCAAAACTTCATATAACCTTGATGAACACACGGAGAAAGCAATCAAAGAAAAGCTCACTTACAAAAAGAAGGGTGACAAATGAGCTACACGAAAGAAAATCTTATGTATGCCGACGAAGTTATAGACGCGCGGCGAAGCAAAGCCGAAACCGAGCGCGAGAAGCGTCACAGAGAGGTTGCGGCAAAGATACCCGATATTCCGAAGTATGAGGCGCAGATGGCTGAATCCGGCCTTGCGGTCGCAAAAGCTTTCGGCATGGGCAAGGATGCTCAGAAATACATTGAGGACCTTGCCGATATAAATTTAAAAACTCAGGAATATATCAGAACGGCGCTGGTAAACAGCGGCTACCCCGCGGATTATCTTGATACGCCCTATTTCTGCAAAAAATGCGGCGACACCGGTTATGTCGGCGGATATTTTTGCTCGTGCAGAAAAGAACTGCTCGACAGGCTCACTCTTGAGGATCTTGAGAGGGTTTCTCCCGCCGGAAAATGCACTTTTGACAATTTCAGACTTGACTATTATCCCGAGGAGCCCGATGCGACATACGGCATTTCTCCGAGGGAAAAGATGAGCGAAATCTTTGAATACTGCAAGTGCTACGCAGAGGATTTCGGAACAGACTCGGGCTCTCTTTATATGAGAGGCGAAACGGGGCTCGGTAAAACACATCTGTCACTCGCAATCGCGAATGTCGCGGCAAGAAGCGGTTTCAATGTGGTTTACGGTTCCGCGCAGAATCTTCTCTCCGAGGTTGAGAGAGAAAAATTCGGCGGCAATAACAGCGGAGCCGCCGAAAACAAACTGCTCAGCTGCGACCTGCTCATTATCGACGACCTCGGAAGCGAGTTCGCGACACAGTTCACGCTGACCGTGGTATATAATATTATCAATACAAGAATAAACACATCAAAGCCCGTCATCATCAGTACAAACCTGACAGACAGGGAACTTGAAGCGAAATATACCGCGCGTATCACCTCGCGTATAATCGGCAATTATACCTCGCTCTATTTTATGGGCAGAGATATAAGGCAAATCAAATCTCAGGAATAACAGGTAAATTATTATGGATATAATTGAAAGCTTGACCCAACAATTCAAACTTCAGCGCTGGCAGGTTGAAAACACCGTTAAACTGCTTGACGAGGGAAACACTGTTCCCTTTATCGCGCGATACAGAAAAGAGGCACACGGTACTCTTGATGACCAGATTATCAGGGAACTTGCCGAGCGCCTTGAATATCTGCGCAATCTTGAAAAGCGCCGTGAAGAAGTCAGAGGTCTCATCGCCGCCCAGGAAAAACTGACGGATGAGATTTCCGAAGCACTCGACAAAGCGGTGACGGTAACTGAAATCGACGATATTTACAGACCGTTCCGTCCGAAGAGAAAAACGAGGGCGTCGGTCGCCAAGGAAAAAGGACTTGAGCCGCTCGCTAACGAAATCTATGAGCAGAACGCTGACTCTCCCGCTCCGCTTGAGCTCGCGGAAAAATATATTGACGGAGAAAAAGGCGTTGAAACAGCGGAGGACGCTCTCAAAGGCGCTCTCGACATCATTGCCGAAAACATTTCCGACAACCCGGACATAAGAAAACGCATCCGTAAACTTTTCACGGTTTACGGCGTGGTCAACAGCGCTGCCGCGGACAAAGAAGCGGAAAGCGTTTATACAATGTATTATGATTTTTCCGAACCCGTCAGCAAAATCGCCGGGCACAGAGTTCTTGCGATTGACAGAGGCGAAAAGGAAAAATTCCTCAAGGTCAGCGTCACTCTCGACCCCGTCAAGGCGCTCGATGTTATCAAGGTTGAAACGCTCAATCCCCTCGGCTCACCGACTACGGAGGCAGTCAGGGAAGCGGGAACGGACGCGTATAACCGTCTTATCCTGCCGTCTGTCGAGCGTGAAATCCGCAATATGCTCACCGAGAACGCCGCCGCCGGCGCAATCAAAGTTTTTGCGCTCAACACCAAGGAGCTGCTTCTTCAGCCGCCTGTCAAGGGCAAGACCGTCATAGGACTTGACCCGGGTTACAGAACCGGCTGTAAGGTTGCCGTTGTTGACAAGACCGGCAAGGTGCTCGATACCGGTGTAATCTATGTCACCCATTCCGACGCTCAGAGGGAGCAGGCAAAAACTCTTATCAAGAATTTAATCAAGAAATACAATGTCAACTGCATTTCAATCGGAAACGGCACGGCTTCAAAAGAAACCGAGATATTCGCGGCTGAAATACTTCACGAAATATCCGAAAACGTTTCCTATATGGTTGTCAGCGAAGCGGGCGCTTCGGTATATTCGGCGTCCAAACTCGCCGCCAAGGAATTCCCGGATTATGATGTTTCACTCAGAAGTGCGGTTTCAATAGCAAGACGCCTTCAGGACCCGCTCGCGGAGCTTGTCAAAATCGACCCGAAGGCAATCGGAGTCGGCCAGTATCAGCACGATATGCCGCCCAAAGAACTCGACGCCGCTCTCGACGCCGTAATTGAGGACGCGGTCAACTCCGTCGGCGTTGACCTTAACACCGCCTCCGCTCCCCTGCTTTCGAGAGTTTCGGGAATCAACTCCGCCATCGCCGGAAACATTGTTGATTACAGAGATGAAAACGGCGAATTCAGCGCGAGAAATCAGCTCAAAAAAGTTCCCAAACTCGGTGCAAAAGCGTTTGAGCAGTGCGCCGGTTTCCTCAGAATCGCCGAAAGCAAAAACGCGCTTGACAACACGGGTGTTCACCCCGAAAGTTACGCCGCGGCCGAACAGCTTCTGGAACTGTTTTCATTCTCAAAGAGCGATATAGGAACAGAAAAAATCCGTGAGCTCGCTGATAAAGTCGAAAAACTCGGCGAGACCGAGGTCGCAGGTAAGCTTTCGGTCGGAATTCCGACTCTCAAGGATATTGTCAAGGAACTTATCGCGCCCTGCCGCGACCCGCGTGACGAGCTACCCCCTCCGATGCTCAGGACCGATGTTATGGACATCAAAGACCTGAAGCCCGGAATGGAAATGCGCGGCACAGTCAGAAACGTCACCGACTTCGGCGCGTTTGTTGACATCGCCGTTCACGAAGACGGCCTTGTTCATATATCCCAGATTTCCGACAGATACATAAAACATCCCTCCGAAGTTCTCAAAGTCGGAGACGTTGTCACGGTATGGGTACTCTCCGTTGACCCCGTCAAAGGCAGAATAGGTCTGACAATGAAAGAAAAGAACAGACCGCAGATTGAAGCGCAGTAAAAAAAATTACAAGCCGTATGCAGCAACTGCATACGGCTTGTTTGTTTTATTATAATTATTTCTGAGGACCGTTGAATCCGTTTTCTTCCTGGAATGCCGCTATCTTGTCGATAACTCCGAGAAGAACATCAAAACCGGTACCGACTGTTTCCGCCGAGAAACGGTCGGGCATATCGTGCCAGGTGTGATAATAATATGTAAGAATGGGATTCTGCGCCGCGAAGGTTACGGACTTGATGCCCGCCTTTGTCATCGGGGTGCTGTCGCATCCGCCGACGGGATTGTGAATAGCGCCGTTTGTCTTGCTGACAATTTCAAGCTCATCGAAGGTGTCCTTGAACATCTTCTCAAGGTCCTTGTCAAAACGGCAGCCCTGCCAGTCATCCTTGATAACAACTTCAAAATAGTCTTCGTCCGCAACGGAGTCAATATTGAGGTTCCAGCAGTTATTCAGCATTCCGTCATTCTTATGCTCCTCGGTGAATGCCATAGATCCTCTGAGTCCCGCTTCCTCGGAACCGCAGTAAACATTCATGATGCGGCATCTCGGAGGAATCTTTTCGGGATTCTCTTTGAAGTATTTCATTACTTCATAGCTGAGCGCTATACCGGAGGCGTTATCCATCGCTCCTCTTGAAGCGTTCTCGGGATTGGGATCCGCCCACATGATAACGAAGAAGCAGCCAATGCAGCAGATTATCGGCAGGAATAAAAAGATTTTATCCAGAACATTATATACATCCGCGAAGGGACTGGTATAACCGTACTGGGCGCCGTACTGTACTATAACTGCCCATTTTGCCTGAAAGACCATAAGAGCGGTATAATATACGGCCTGGAAAATCGAATAGAACGCCATAACGAAGAAGCAAATCGCGCCGAAGCCGACTTTTCCGTATGTCGAGATTATACCGAGAACCGGTTTGTCTCTGTATTTATAAGCGTGCTCCGAATGTTTCCAGCACCAGCTGGTATCGGTGTGACCCGAAAGAGCTATCGTATAATCATATTCACCGTCTTCGGGAACAAGCTCGCCGACAGTATTGCGGGATACCTGCTGTTTGAAGAACATATCAAACCATCTTTTATAAAGGAACACGCTGAAAATAAGCCACATGATTGTTACAACGCTGAGTCCGCACATGGCAAACCAGAGATAGGGAATTGCCCTGGCAAAATAAGACGCGACGCAGAGAATTACGCCTGCCCAGCCTGCGTAGGGAATACCGCCGATTGAAGCTCTCGGATAAACCGCAAACTCCTCGCTGACGGGTTTGATACCGATTTCCCTGAGCTTGTCCGCCATATAATCATGAAACTTTTTTTCATTTTCGGAACCCGGCAGACGCGAACCGATTTCACAAGCGGCATGATTAATGATATCATACGCTTCTTCTGCATATTTTCTGCTTTCTTCTTTCATAGATACACCTCCGTATTTGTTTTATCTTACACCAAAAAAATAATAAAAACAATATGTTTTCGGAATTTTATATTGTTTTAATTCCGGGATTGAATGTGGGAAACATCGAGAGCTTGAAAAGATTAAGTTTATGAAGCCGGTCGATTTTTTCCTTCGTTTCGGGGCTGTCAATTTCACCCGTTCGGATATAACGGTCAAGCTCAGCGTAAGTAAAGCCGAGTTTGTCTTCATCCGTAAGTCCGCAAAGTCCGTCTGACGGAACTTTGTCCACGAGCACATCGGGCAGGCCGAGGTATCTGCCGATTTCCTTG
>JAFWRV010000072.1 GCA_017519685.1 Clostridia bacterium | reverse complement strand
TGGCGCACCGGCTGATAAAGATTCCGAACTGTCTATTGCACCTTCAACTTCCTTGAAAGAGATGGTTTTCTTAACATTCTTAAAGTTATATGTGATTATTACTTTGTCGTCATAAAGATAAATCTTGTTGACAAAATGATTAATAAGCTTTCTTCGGTGGTCAACACGGTCGGGATCATAATTACGGAAACTTTTGAGATAAGCGAGAATCATTTCTTTGTTTATGTTTGGCTTTTTGGATTCCAACGCTGCGATTTCTGTATTCAGCTTTTTCTTTTGAGCTTCGAGTTCCTCAAGTCTTTGCTTTGTTGATTCTGTAATTATCCCCTGCTCCATCGCTTTTATCAGATTTGATATGCTCTTTTGAACATCATCAACCTGATTGCGATATGCAGGCAAAAGCGGATCTTCGGTTCCGACCAATGCAATAATTTTGTCTGCAATGTATTCAATCAGCTTATCGTCAAGCAACATTTTAACAGTGTCATTTACAACAAGGTCCTCAATCCATTCTTTTTTAACCGACTTCTTGTCGCATCCGCCGTGCCGTTTAACATCTGCACATTTATAATAGCGATAAATGATTCCGGCGTGATTCTTTCCGCTTTCGCCGAACATCTGGTTTTTGCATTTACCGCAATAAAGCTTTGTAGTCAGCAAATATTCTTCTGCCGCTTTATGTTTTGCTATTGACCGACGATTGACATTCAGCATTTCCTGAACAGTATCAAATAATTCTTCGCTTAAAATTGCCGGGATACCATTAGGAACAACCACATCGCTGTGCTTGTATTCTCCAATATATATTCTGTTATGCAGAATTCTTCCGACAGAATTCACATTGAGCGGATTTCCTCTGGAATTGACAACTCCTTTTTCATTCAGCTTATCGACTATCTGCTGAAGTTTCATTCCTTCCGAATAGTTAACGAAAATCTCTTTGACAAGAGGAGCAGTAACCGGATCGGGCTTTAAATGCTGTTCTTCGTCAACATAAAGTCCAAACGGTATCCCTCCGCCGTTATATTTACATTTCAAAGCGTTTTCTGTTTGTCCGCGTTTAACTTTTTCGGCAAGTTCAACAGAATAGTATTCCGCCATACCTTCAAGCATGGTTTCAAGCAGAATACCTTCCGCTCCCTCGGATATTGTTTCAGTTGCAGATATAACCCTGACACCGTTCTTTTTCAGAACATATTTATATTTTGCACTGTCATATCTGTTCCTTGCAAAACGGTCCAGTTTCCAAACAAGCACTGCTTCAAATGATTTGTTCGCGCTGTCTTTAATAAGCTGCTGAAATTCGGGCCTGTTATCAGTTTTGGCAGAAAACGCTCTGTCTGTGTATACGCCGATAATATCCATTCCGTTTTTCTCAGCGTATTCACGGCATTCTCTTACCTGCCCCTCAATTGATTCCTCGCGCTGATTATCGGATGAATATCGGGCATAGATTACTGCGTTCATCGTATCACCTGATTTCTCTTAATCACAAATGTATTTGATTCCTCTACCATTACCTGTTGTTTTAATATAGCCGTTTTTGACAAGATTCTTTAAAATGCTGACGGTTTTTGTTTTTCCGAACCCGCACCCTTCAGCTATTTCAGAACTCGAAAGGGCAATATTGTTTTTCAAAAATGTGTATATCATTTTTTCATCTTCATTTAAAGGTATTTCTTTTTCAACAGTAGGCAAAATTACACTGATTGTATTATCTGACACTTCAAACCTTGGTTTTATTTCGCTGTCGGTGTAAGCTTCGTTTATTCTTTTGACTCCGGTTCCGAACCGTTCAATCTGATGAAGCCGGAAAAACACATTACCGATTATCGGATTTCTGAGAATTGAAAGCCTTCCCGCAAGATATTCTTCTTTTGATATACCGTGAGGCAAACCGCCGGGAGAAACAATTTCTATTCTGTCCTTGAACATGGAAACTCTGACATTTGCGTTTACATCCCATGTTCTGTGAACTATAGCATTAACGACAGCTTCTCTGAATGCTTTTTCGGGGATAAGTTCTTTTTCCGTTCTTAGCATACCATCAATTATTTCATACTGATAATACTTTTTGAACATTTCACAGGCAACATCAAATTGGGCAAGGCAGGATGTTTTTTCACAGAGTTTTCTATCCATAATGATATCAATGCTTTCACCGAAGCGCACAATGTCAATTCCGGGAAAGCTGTTTTTGTCCGCAAGAATCTCACCGGCAATATTATAACCTTCATCATCAGAATACAATTCAAGGGTTTTCAATATGTTTTCATCAAGTTTTTTAATGGATATCTGCTCTTTCAGCTTTTGCTCAAGTACACCGAATTTTAGATTTTGAGTCTTTGACGGAAGATCTTCAAATGATTTATTCTGGCCTTCAAGCAAAAGCCGTCTCAGTTCAACAGCATCAACCTCAACAGTAGATGTATCGTTTCTGATATAAGCTTTTGATTTATATAAATATGGTTTATTAAGTCCTTCATATACTGTCAGGGTAATAACATTATTGCTGTTAACCGAAAGCGTATATCTCGGCTTAGGAGAAATACTGTCGTTTATTTTGTTTTCAATATCCAGGCAGGCAGACTTAGGTTCATTAACTCCAACCGGCTTGCCGGAATCGGTAATTCCGAACTTTATTTCTCCCGTTCCGAAATTCGCGAATGCACTGACTGTTTTAAGAAATGTATTGGTGATTTTTTCTTTATATTCTAAAACATTTGACTCTTTCATTATTCACACTCCAATCTGTTTTGCGTTCATATAATACCACATTATGAACGCAAATGCAACCGCTAATTTTTGCGTTCGCGTTATCGTTCGTTTTATTCTTTTTTGTGAACGATATTTTTTAGGTTTCTGTGGCATGATTACTTAAACAAACCATAAATACGAGTTGAGCCGAGGTCACTGCGACCCCGACTCTTTTTGTTTTTGTTATTAACTTGTTATATTCTCTTTTTTGCCTGATTAGATGTAAAACCTTAAGACTCAAGGCATATAAGTTGCTTCTTCGGAGTAAAAATATTTGTAGGTGTCAAGATCGCCAAAATAACCGGATATATCATATCCCTGCGGATTTACACATTCGCCGTCGGGAGTAATTACTATCTCCATCCAGCCTGCATAGACAAAGAGCAGTTTTTCGCCTTTGTGCTTCTGAAGAAAAGCATTGAAATCATCAAAGTGCGAACCTCCGAACGCAGGCGTCGCGCTGAGCTTGCCGTTTTCTTTTGTCAGAGTTACGATTGCGACAAGCTTGCCGTTGTTATAAACAAGATAATCTCTAAAATTTTGCCTGACCTCGAGCTGCTTGCCCTCGGTGCCGTCATAGGAAACATGGCAGTAGCCTTTTTCCGAGAATTTAAGATTATCTGTTGGCACGCCGCTTGATGAGAGAGACGAGACAAGCCAGGTGTTCTCTTCAAAATATTTCTTTGCTTCGGCATCGGTGATTTTTTCGCCGGTAACCTTTACACCCGGCTTTGCTCTTGTGGCATCGGGTGTAGCGGGAATCATAGGTCCGCCGTATGTTCCACCCGAGCTTTCGTCAGGATGAACGGTTGTTGTCTCTGAACCGTGCTCATCCGGAATTGTTGCCTCATCCGGCAGCACGATTGCTCCGCCGTAAATCTTTTGTGTAGTCTGCATTTCTTTGCCGGTGTATTCTGTTATTGCTTCTACTAGGCTTTCGCCTTCGTCATTTGCGTAAGAAACTGCGGTTTGTTCTTCTTCATATACCGAGATTTCCGGATAAGTTGCCTCTGAATTTGCGCCGCCCTCTGCCTTTTTAGATGTTATTGTGCCTCGCTGAGCCGCAACGCCTGCGATAACACAGATTGCTACGGCAACCGCCGCCGCGCTTATCGCTCCGATGCGCTTGTTTCTTGCGCGTTTGCGAGCCTCATATTCGTCTTTCCTGTCCATTACGATATCATATATTTCATCATTTGTCCTCATAATCAAAACCATCCTTTCCGAGTTGATTTTTCAGTGCTTCGCGCGCCCTGCTCAGAAGAACTTTTGTGTTGCCCTCGCTCTTTTTGATTACCGAAGCGATTTCTTTTACCTGCATATCCTCAAAATATCTGAGCCACAGCACAGTATAATACTCGCTTTTCAGTTTTTTCATTGATGAAACAAGCTGTCTGTTTCTCTCTTCCTTAATATACATATCCTCGGGAGAGGGCTGAACCGAAACCGGCTCATTAATATCTTCAATATTTACTGCGTTCGTTTTTCTCTCTTTTCTCAGCATATCGACGGCGGTATTTCTGCCGATTCCGAAAAGCCAGGTCTTGAAAGACGCTTTGCCGTTATATTTCGGCCTTTTGGAAGCAAGTTTAACAAAGGTTTCTATTGCCGCTTCTTCTGCAGTTTCGTTGTTTTTTACAATTGAGAGAATAAACATCTGCAACGGCAGGCGATATTCTTCTATCAGGTCACGCAGACCGGAATTGTCACCATCCAGAAAACGGCGGTAGCTACTTGCACCGTTATCCATAGGCTTCTCCTTTCCGAAAGAGTGTGTCTTTCATTAGCTCTTTCACCTATTATACGATGTTTTTACGCAAAAGGTTACAGTTTATTGAAAAACTTTTTTGTCAGAGGTAAGGACATAGGTTATTAATAATAAAAAAGATACGAAACTATATTTTACTATACATTTTTTATCTGAAAATGTGTATAATTGTCAATGTAAATCGTCTTATTATTGAGATCTCAAATCAGGCCGGCAATGCAAAGGAGGTGAACTGGTGAATAATGATGTGGTTTTAAAACTGTATGAAAAGTACGCGCAGGATATATTCAGATTCGCTTATTCTTATTTAAATTCCTACAGTGATGCTCAGGATGTTGTCCACGAAGTTTTTCTGAAAATGCTGAAAAGCAATATCAGAATAACAGAGGGTAAAGAAAAAAGCTATATTCTCAAAATGGCGGCAAACAACTGCAAAGACCTTCTTAAATCAAAAAACCGTTCTGCTGTTATTTCGTTTGACGAATTGCCCTCAAGCGCCGAAGCATACGAAGATGATTTTAAGGATAACGAACTTACAGCGGCGCTGAAAAAAATTCCCGAGAATTACAGAATCGTTATTCACCTTCATTATTACGAAGAACTGAGCGTGAAAGAAACAGCAAAAATCCTGAAACTGTCGGTTTCATGTGTTTCAATGCGGCTGACAAGAGCAAAAGAAATGCTCAGAGAAGCATTAAAGGAGTATAGCTATGAAGAGATTTTATAACGAAAAAATCAGTGAGATTAAAATGGACAAGACCGATTTTGATTTAATCAAAGAAAAAATTCAAAACAACAAAACCGTATCCAAACCTGAAAACAGAATATTGAAAATTGCCGTTTCTGCGGCAGCGATAATAGCTCTTATGTTCTGCTTTCCTCAGGTCAGAACTTTCGCGAGTAATACAATCAACAAGTTTGTTGTATTTACTTTCTTTGACGGCACAAAAGGTGAAATGACCGAAGGAGAAGATTACACGGCGGTGTCAATCGAAGAGTCACCCGTTGAAGAGGACTTTTTCACTGTCGAAGACGGTAAACTGTATTTTGTTTATGACGGCAGCAAAGCCGATATTACCGACAAAGTCGGCGGGAATAACTATTTCAGATTTGAAATCACACGCCAAAACGGTAAATCGGTGCTATTTATCGGCGGCGACGCCGGGAATTACGGTTGGTGCGAGTTGGTGTTTGATGCCAACGGAAACTATATTACAAACCGTATGTGTGTGCCGACAGGAAACAGCGCTAATAATGATAATAACGAAGAAGTATTTTCTGATCCCGATTGGCTCGAAATAGCCATGCATAACGAGGGTGTGCCTTGCGGAAATCCGGAACTTGACAGTAAATTGGAAAACAATGATTAAAAACTTATAATCCCAAAACAAGTAATAATCAATAGCGAATTGAGCCGAGGCCTTCGCCCCGGCTCTTTTCATTTTTGGAGTAAATCGTGGTTATATCTCATACCACAATAGCCGTAATTCCTTAATTCACAAGGAATTGCGGCTATTCTTTTGACTCTGCTATTGGAGAGGTAATAATCTTCCGTTCAAACAATCAATGCCGCGAAAGAAATACTTATTGCCTAACATAAATGGAATAGCAGGAATTCAACGATCGCTTGGATTTGAAACAATGAATTGATTATTGCTTTCCCGATAATTCGTGCTATGATGTAATTACACCGGTGATAAAAATAGGAGGTGCAATTATGCAACTTGAATTAGGAAAAAGAATACGCGAACTCCGGCGACGTGACGGGCGCACGCAGGAAGATCTTGCAGAGGCAATCGGCGTTACTTCGCAGGCGGTATCGCGATGGGAAGCAAACGGCGGGTATCCCGATATGGAAATGATACCATCAATAGCAAATTATTTCGGAATCACTATAGATGAGCTGTTCGGAGTTGATATGGCGAAAAATGAAGAAGAAATCCTTGAAATCGTTGATAAATTTGATAACGGCAAGTATAAAGGGAGCGATGGTTCGCTGTCATTTATGGCAGAAGCTTATCATAAATACCCCTCCGATTTTCGCATACTTGTTCGTTATATGCATTCACTCATAAACGATAATGTTGATGCCGGCGATTACCTGAAAAACAAAAAGGAAATCTTTACGATTTATGACAAAATACAGAATTACTGCACCAATGACGCAATA